>NZ_DAISHT010000210.1:0-3865 GCF_036822375.1 Pseudoxanthobacter sp.
GCGAGACCGGCGCGAACGATGTTGTTCGACAGGTCGGCCTTGGCCGAGGTGCCGAGCGCACCGTAGCTGTTGCCGAAGCTCACGTCGCCGAGGTCGGTGTACAGGTACTCGACGCGGCCGATGAGGTTCTGGGTGATGCCGCCTTCGACACCGCCACCGACGGTCCAGCCAACGTTGGTGCCGTCCTTCTTCGCGCCGATGCCCGTGGCGTTGTCACGCACGCGGACTTCGTTGTCGCCGTAGGCGAGACCGCCGGTGGCGTACACGAGGAAGCGGTCGAAGGTCATGCCGGCGCGGGCACGCACGGTGCCGACGTAGGAGTTGGTCTGGCGGTAGGTCAGGCCCGACGGGATCGACGTGGAGTAGACGGTGCCCTTGTCCTCGTTGTTCGAGAACGAGATGTCGGCTTCAGCACCGACCAGGAACATCGGGGTGATCGAGTAGTTGTAACCGGCATAGAGGCCGCCGATCACGCCCGAGGTCGAGGTCGAGGCACCGTACTGGCTGCCCCAGTTCACGCCCTTGATCTTGCCGTCACCGAACACGCCACCGATGTTGGCACCGAGGTAGGCACCGGTCCAGTTGAAGACCGGAGCAATCGGGGCCGGGGCCACTTCGACCGGCGGGGTCGGCTCGGGAAGGTCGGCAGCCATGGCGGCGCCGGCGAAGCCGAGGATGGCAACGGACGACAGCAGAAGACGCTTCATGATGATACTCCTAAAATACAAAAGCCCTGTAGGCACCCTGCCCGGGGGTTCGCCCGCAGGGCCGTCTGGTGTTTCGCAACGCGATCGCGGCCAGATCAGGAAGGTCAGTGCCAGCGGTGCGTCCTTGATCGTCACTATGGGTCGGCAATCTGGGCATTTGGAAGGCAACTTTGCGGCCGAAGTGCCTAGTTCCTACTGATCCCGATCGCTGTTGCGATGCTGCAACATGCACACAGGACGGTTAATTCTCAGTAACCGCGGTCATTCAATCTGATCTGACTGAAGAGTCCATCTGCGGCAATGCCAATGCGAAACCCGTGTTCCCGCCACCACGGGCAATTTAATTCGGTTTCTATGGTTGGGAAACCGTTAACGAGACGTCCTTTTACTCGTTTCTCCGCCTCTGCGACAATCTCGCTGAGGTAGAACGCGCGCGGCACAAGTGTCGGACAGTTCGACCATGGCAGATGAGCGCCGGACACCAAATAGGTTCCCCTTGGCGAACGCGAAACCGTCTCTGGCCATCGCCGGTCGGCGTCATCGAATAAATACGGCGTCGTTCCGATCAGGCGGGAGGCCTTGTCCGGCCGCAATTTGCGGTGCAGCAGAGCCCGCAGATGCACCAGCGCCGAAGCCTCGTCGGGCGGGAAAAGACCGGCCACCTTGCGGCCCTGCCAGTTCTGTCCGGGCCTGCGGCGGTGGCGCAGGCGCACGAAATGGGCGCTGCCGTCATCGATGTCGGCCCCCGCCGCGGCGAGCTGCCGCGCCGCGGTGGCGTGGTCCTCGACCAGCCGGTAGTCGTTTTCCAGCAGCACGATGCGCTCGGACGACAGATTGCCCGCCAGCGCCTTGAAGCCCCCGAGAATCCCGAGATTCTTTTCGGACCCCGCGAACGGCACCCCGAACTCGCGCGCAATCTCGCGGCCCTGCGGGGTGATTTCGGGCAGGAACAGCAGCACCTCGTCGGCGAGGCTGAAGAGATCGGCGGCCCGATAGCTCTCCAGCGTGGCGCGCAGAGAATCATAGCCGTGCCAGGACAGGATGCCGAATCCGAGGGTCGGCCGGCCGGCCGTTGCCGCGGGCCTCGTCGCGTCGCTCATGGCCATTCCTCCGGCCTGCGCGGGGGCGCCATACGCCCCGCCAGGGCTTGCCGCGGCAGCAGCCGGGCGGGTCTCATCAGATCGTGACCGGGGCGGCCTGCCGCGCGCCCCGCGCCGGGCTCAGCGCCAGTTTTCGGCGATCCAGGGCGTCGGCCGCACATATTTGTAGGTCTTCTTGTACCAGGGCGCCGGCCAGCGGCCGTCGCGGGCCTCGTCCGGGTCGGGCTTGCCGGTGAAGGCGACGAGCCGCGTGTCGGACGGCAACGGCGCCACCCGGAAGAATCGCAGCGGCCAGGGCGGCAGCAGCCCGTGCTTGAAACTCGCGCACCAGTGCTCCGGCCAGTAGGTCATGGGAATGCGGGTCACGGCCGAAATATAGCGCTGCTCGTTGCGATAGCGCTGCCAGATGCCGGTCGGGTCGGCGACCATGTCGTCATAGATTTCCGGCGCCATGCCGACGCGGAAGCGGAAGCAGGTGGTGTTGCCGATATTCTTCTCCACCTGCGTCCAGTTGCGGATGACGCAGAAGTCGGCCTCGGGGCGGTAGGTGAAGAAGTCGTCGAGATTGCCGGTGATGACGATATCGAGATCGACGAACAGCGCCGTTTCCCCGGGCACGAGGCCCGGCAGGGTGCGGTCCCACAGCGCGATCTTGCGCCAGGGCAGCCAGCGCAGATTTTCCGGCAGTTCGATGGGCAGTTGCGGCTGGCACTCCACCGCCGGATCGATCCCGTCGGTCTCGTCGGTGAAGCAGACAAGGCGGGTCGGCCGGCGGGTGTTGCGCCGAATCATCGACCACAGCCGGTTCACATAATCGGGCCCGTAGCGCGTGCCCCACTTCATGCACACAATGGTTTGCATGCGCGGTTATCCTCGGGTTTGCAGGCGCGGTTGTCCCTGCCCTCTCCGGCGCCGGTGTCCGGGCCGTGCCTTCGTGCCGCCGGCCGGCGGCACGCCTCCGGGCGCTCCGGCGGGCGGGCGTGCGAAGGGCCTTTTCGCATTTCACCCGCCCGATTGCCAGTGGAGCGGCGGCGGGCGGCCTCGTGCGGGCCGCCCGATTCGGGGTATGAGCGAATCGGACCGCCCGGCGGACCGCAAACAGGACAGGCGCCGCCGGCCGGCGGCAGCAGGAGGAGCCATGACGTCTGGGAGCGGGAACGACGCCGCCGGCTGCACGCCGGCACGCACCGCACTGGTGACCGGCGGCGGCCGCCGCATCGGTCGTGCCATCGCCGCCGATCTGGCAGCCCATGGCTGGGCCGTGGCGGTGCAGGGGCGCGAATCGATTGCCGAGGCCGAGGCTCTGGCGCGCGCCATCACCGATTCGGGCGGGCGGGCGGTTGCCGTGCGCGGCGATGCCGGCGACCCCGCGGCCGCGCCGTCCATCGTGGCGGCGGCGGAAGCCGCGCTCGGGCCGCTCGGCCTTCTGGTCAATAACGCGGCGATGTTCGATGAGGACGACTTCGCCACCATGGATATCGCCGGCTTCAACCGCCATCTCGGCGTCAATCTGGTGGCGCCGCTGATGCTGGCGCAGGCCTTTGCCGCCCGGCTGCCGCAGGACGGCCGCGGCCTGATCGTCAACATGATCGATCAGCGCGTCTGGAAGCCGACCCCGCGGCACTTTACTTATAGTGTGGCCAAGGCGGCGCTGTGGTCGGCAACCCGCACCATGGCGCAGGCTCTGGCCCCGCAGGTGCGGGTGATCGGCATCGGCCCCGGGCCGACGCTGCCGAGCCCGCGTCAGGACGCGGCGGGCTTTGCCCGTCAGGTCGCCGCACTGCCGCTCGGCCACGGCCCCGATCTGGCCGAGTTCGGCCGCGCCATCCGTTTCTTTGCCGACAGCCCGTCGCTGACCGGCCAGATGATCGCCCTCGACGGCGGCCAGCATCTGGCCTGGGAAACCCCCGACGTGGTCGGGATCGAGGAATAAGACCGCCTTGACCATGCCCGAACAGGATGGCGCGCCCACCCCGGCCCCGCAGGCGATGCCGGACCCGCAGGCGACCTCTGACCAGCAGGTCGTCCCGGCCCTGCAGGGTGTCCCGGCCCTGCAGG
>NZ_DAISHT010000210.1:3965-5681 GCF_036822375.1 Pseudoxanthobacter sp.
CGTCCCGGCTCCGCAGGAGACCACCGGCCCGCAGCCGCCCCCCGCCGGCGATGCCCGCTCCGCTGACCCCGCGGCCGCCGGAGAGGTCGTCGTGGAAGAGATGGCCGCCACGGAACTCGATCTCGCGCCGGAAGCCACGCCGGCGCGCGGCGCCGGTGTCATCGCCGATTTCGTCCGCCGCCTGCCCAACGGGCCGGGCGTCTACCGCATGTATGACGCCCGCGGCGACGTGCTCTATGTCGGCAAGGCGCGCAGCCTGAAGAAGCGCGTTGCGAACTACACCCGCATTGCCGGGCAGTCGAACCGCATCGCGCGGATGATTCAGGCCACCGCCTCGATGGAGTTCGTCTCCACCCGCACCGAGACGGAAGCGCTGCTGCTTGAGGCCAACCTCATCAAGCGCCTGCGGCCGCGCTTCAACGTGCTGCTGCGCGACGACAAGTCGTTCCCCTACATCCTGATCCGCCGCGACCACGCCGCGCCGCAGATCCTGAAGCATCGCGGCGCCCGCACCCACGCGGGCGACTATTTCGGCCCGTTCGCTTCCGCCGGCGCCGTGGCGCGCACGCTGAATGCGCTGCAGAAAGCCTTCCTGCTGCGCACCTGCACGGATGCGGTGTTTGAAAGCCGCACCCGGCCGTGCCTGCTGTTCCAGATCAAGCGCTGTTCCGGCCCCTGTACCGGCGAGATCGGCGCGGACGATTACGGCCGGCTGGTGAACGAGGCCCGCGATTTCCTCGCCGGCCGCTCGCGCGGCGTGCGTGAGGAGATGACGGCGGCGATGCTGGCGGCCTCCGAAGCGATGGATTTCGAGCAGGCCGCCGTCTACCGCGACCGGCTTGCCGCGCTCGCCCACGTCACCAGCCATCAGGGCATCAATCCGGCGGGCATCGACGAGGCGGATGTGTTCGCCATCCATCAGGAGGCCGGGCAGACCGCGATTCAGGTGTTCTTTTTCCGCACCGGGCAGAACTGGGGCAACGTGCCTTACTTTCCCCGGGCCGACGCCGCGCTGGAGCCCGGCGAGGTGCTGCAGAGCTTCCTTGCGCAGTTCTATGACGACAAGGACGTGCCGAAGCTCATCCTCGTTTCCGAGCCGCTGCCGGAAGAAGAGCTGCTGGCCACCGCGCTCAGCGAAAAAGCCGGGCGGCGCGTGGAGGTGACCCGCCCGCAGCGCGGCGAAAAGCGCGACCTCGTCGACCATGCCCTGACCAATGCCCGCGAGGCGCTGGGCCGCCGGCTGGCGGAAACCTCCTCGCAGGCCCGCCTGATCGCCGGGCTGGCGGAGGTTTTCGGCCTGCCCCATCCGCCGCGCCGCATCGAGGTCTACGACAACTCCCACATCATGGGCACCAATGCGGTCGGGGCGATGATCGTCGCCGGGCCGGAAGGCTTCGCGAAGAACCAGTACCGCAAGTTCAACATCCGCTCCGCCGACATCACCCCCGGCGACGATTTCGGCATGATGCGCGAGGTGATGACGCGGCGCTTCTCGCGCCTGAAGCGGGAGGCGGGCGACCGGCCGCCGCAGGAAACCGGCGGCGAGGACGGCGACGACACGGCCGTCGGCGGCTGGCCCGATCTGGTGCTGGTGGACGGCGGCGCCGGCCAGCTTGCCGCCGCGCGCGGCATTCTCGACGATCTCGGCCTTGAGGGCATCGCCATGGTCGGCGTCGCCAAGGGCGTGGACCGCGATGCCGGCCGCGAGGAATTCCA
>NZ_DAISHT010000211.1:0-2872 GCF_036822375.1 Pseudoxanthobacter sp.
AAAGCGCGGTGGCGCAAGGCTCTGTTCGTCTGGCGCAGCGTCTGCGTTCCTTCGTCTCGGGGGAGGGGCGGCCGGTTTCCATGGCCCGCCGCAACGCTCTGGCGCTGATGGGCGGCGGCGCACTGGGGGCCATGCTGGCCGGCCCGGCGCTGGCCCAGTCGGCCTATGCCACGGCGTCCCAGGGCGGCAACGGTGCGGAATGGGCCGACCGTTTCGACGCCCAGATGCCGAGCATGCAGAACGTGAAGTCGCGCCGGCCGACCTTCTCGCCCGAAACAGTGGCCGCCACCGAGCGCGCCATTCAGGATTATCAGCTCATCGTGCAGCGCGGCGGCTGGCCGAGCCTGCCCACCAGCATGCCGCTGAAGCTGAAGCTCGGCACCCGCAGCACCAACGTTGCGACCCTGCGCCAGCGTCTGCTGGTGACCGGCGATCTGACGCAGAACAGCGGCCGGCAGGATGTGTTCGATTCCTACGTCGATTCCGCCCTGCGCCGCTTCCAGATCCGCAACGGTCTGCAGCCCGACGGTGTCGTCGGCGGCGGCACGCTGCTGGCCCTCAACGTGCCGGCCGACATTCGCCTCAAGCAGCTTGAGCTGAACCTCGTGCGCGTCAAGGCGATGGCCGGCGGTTTGGGCCCGCGCTATGTGATGGTGAACCTGCCGGGTGCAGAGCTTGAGGCGGTGGAAAACGGCATGGTGGCCTCCCACCATCTCGCCGTGGTCGGCAAGGCCGACCGCGCGAGCCCGATCCTGACCGCCAAGATCAGCCAGATCAACTTCAATCCCTACTGGCACGTTCCGGCCTCGATCGTCCGCAAGGATCTGATCCCGAAGATGCAGGCCAACCCGAACTACCTGACCAAGAACAAGATCCACATCTACGACGGTCAGGGCCGCGAGCGTCAGGCCACCGAGATCGACTGGAACACCCTGCAGGCGACTCAGTTCACCTACCGGCAGGAGCCCGGCCTCGACAATTCGATGGGCACGGTGAAAATCAACTTCGCCAACCCCTATTCGGTCTACATGCACGATACGCCGGCCAAGAGCCTGTTCGGGCAGGACGGCCGCTTCCACTCTTCCGGCTGCGTGCGCGTGCAGAACGTGCGCGGTCTGATCGGCTGGCTGCTGAAGACCAATCCGCAGTGGCCGTCCTCGCACATCGACGACGTGATCCGGTCCGGCGAGCGTGTCGACGCGCAGGTTCTGCCGCCGGTTCCGCTGGCGTGGGCCTACATCACCGCGTGGGCGACCCCGGAAGGCGTGGTCAATTTCCGCTCCGACATCTACGAGCGCGATGGCCTCGGCAGCGTGGTCGTGACCGATGGCAGCGCCACGACCGATCGGGTCGCGACCTCCGCCCCGGCCACCCAGCAGCGCGCGGCCGTGCAGCAGGCCCCGGCCCAGCAGCAGGCCTATGCCCAGCCCGCGCAGCAGAACTACAGCCAGCCGGCCGCGACCGAGAGCTTCGGTGGCGTCACCCCGGGCCAGAACACGTCGAGTTCGTTCTCCGGCTACAAGCCCAGCCCGGCCTACGGCGATTCGGGCACTGGCCAGACCTACTGATGCGCGGCCCCGCGGGCCGCACCTGAAAACGAAAAAAGGGCCGGGTAACCGGCCCTTTTTTATTGCGCTCGTGTTCGTCGCGCTCGTCTTTGTGGCAGCGGATTCGAACGGGCTGTCACCCGCCTCGGGAAATGTCGCTGCCTTCAGAAATGCTGAAACGGTGCCTTGCCCACGGGCAGGGGCCGGCCCGCCTCGTCGAGCACATCGACGCTGCTGCCGGCGGTCAGAACGCCGATATCGCAGGCAACGAGGCCGGCCGCGGCGACTTCGCCGGCAAAATCCCCGGCGCGCTCCGGCGGAACGGCGGCAAGAATCTCGTAATCGTCTCCGCCGGCGAGAACCGCCGGCCACAGGCCGGGCTCAGCGGCGACCAGCCGCCGGGCAGCCGGCGACAGCGGCACCCGGGCGCGTTCGATGACGGCACCGGTGCCGGAGGCCGCGCACAGCCGGGCGAGATCGCCGGCAAGACCGTCGGAAATATCCATCGCGGCGGCGGCATGGCGGCGGATGGCATCGGCGGCGTCGAGGCGGGGGCGGGGGCGCACATAGCGCTCGGCCAGAAAGGCGGCTTCGGCCGGCGAAAGACCGGCGCGGGCGGCAAGGGCCTCGTCGCGCCGCAGCCGGAGGCCCAGCGCGGCATCGCCGATGGTGCCGGTCACGAACAGGCGCTGGCCCGGCCGCCCGGTGGTGCGCCGCACGGCCGCGCCGCGGGCCACCGTGCCGATGGCGGTGACCGAAACCGTCAGCCCGCCGGCGGCGCGAATCGTATCGCCGCCCAGCAGCGACACGCCGAACGCCGCCTGATCGTCCGCCAGGCCGGCGGCAAAGGCGGCAAGCCAGTCCTCGCGCCAGTCGTCCGGCAGCGCCAGCGTCAGCAGGTAGCCGTAGGGTCTGGCGCCCTTGGCGGCGAGATCGGAAAGATTGACGCGCAGCGCCTTGCGGGCGATCTCGCCCGGCGCATCGTCGGGCAGGAAATGAACGCCGACAGCGATGGCGTCGGTGGTCAGCACCTGATCGCTGGCCCCGTCGGCCGGCAGCACCGCGGCGTCGTCCAGCAGGCCGGCGGCACCGGGGGCGAGGGCCAGCGGCGCGAAATAGCGGGCGATCAGGGCATCTTCACCCGGGCGGGGGAGGCCGGCGGCGACAGGGGCAGCACACATGACAGAACGCCTCCGGGCGAAACGGAACGGGGAAGGACGATCGCGGCAGCCTGCCTCCGGCCCGGACGCCGGCCGTGCGTTCAGCCGCGGGAGGGGTCGGCAGCCGTTTTGCTGTCAGCCGACTTGCCGCCAGCCGACTTGCTG
>NZ_DAISHT010000211.1:2972-5673 GCF_036822375.1 Pseudoxanthobacter sp.
CAGCCGACTTGCTGCCGGCGACTTTGCCGGCCGGTTCCCGGCCGCCGTCCGCGTCGAACTCGCCGCTGCGCACCTCGTGGGCGATGGAATCGAGCACGCCGTTGACGATGCGCGGCTCGTCTTCCACGAAGAAGGCGCGGGCCACATCGATATATTCGCTGATAACGACGCGGGCCGGCACGTCCTTGCGCCGGGTCAACTCATAGGTGCCCGCCCGCAAAATCGCGCGCAGGATCGAATCGACCCGCTTCAGCGGCCAGGATGCCGCCAGCGCCTTGTGCACCATCGGGTCGATGGTGCGCTGGTCGGCCACCACGCCGGCGACCAGATCGCGGAACCACGCCGGATCGGCATCGCGGTACTGCTCGCCGTCCAGCTCCTTGCCGAGCCGGAACAGCTCGAACTCGGCGATGACGTCGGCAAGCTCGGTGCCGGCGATTTCCATCTGATAGAGCGCCTGCACGGCCCCGAGACGGGCCACGCCGCGCTGGTTGGCCGGCCGCGCGTCGCGACCGGCATTTCGCGCCTCTTCGGCCATGGGTTTACACTCCGAAGCGGTTCTTCACGTCGATCATGGCCAGCGCCGCGCGGGCCGCGAAGCCGCCCTTGTCCTTGCTGTCCACGCGGGCCCGGGCCCACGCCTGATCGTCGTTCTCAACCGTGAGAATGCCGTTGCCGAGGGCGAGCGCGCCATCGACGGCAAGGTCCATCACCGCCCGGGCCGACTCGCCCGCAACGATGTCGTAATGGGTGGTTTCGCCGCGGATGACGCAGCCCAGAAGCACGAAGCCGTCATAATCGACCTCGCCCATCTCCATGGCCATCAGCGCCATGGACAGCGCCGGCGGAATCTCCAGCACGCCCGGAACGGAGACCCGCTCATAGGTGGCGCCGGCCTCGTCGAGGGCGCGCAGAGCCCCTTCCAGCAGAGCATCGGAGATGTCCTCGTAGAAACGGGCATCGATGATGAGAATGTGCGGCGCGGTATCGTCGGCCATGGTCTGTCCTTCCCGATCGTTGAGCGCGGCGGGGCGTGCGACGAATTGAGCGCGCAGACGAACCACGAAGCAGCCGATTTGTCCAGACGATCCGCCGCAACCGGGCGTCCAATCGCGCGCAGCCGCCATGCAGGGCGGGCGCAGCGGCCGCCTCCGGCGGCCGGGATATGCACCGACATTACACAAATTTCACATGCCAAAGCGCAGCGGGTCTGCAATATGGCCTCACCGACACGGGGGCACCAATCGCCGGCCGCGCCGGGAACTGTAAGTGGGGAGACTGAAATTATGGCATCCAGGAAGAAGACTTCCATCCTTTCCGTTGTTGCTGGTGCTGCTCTTGCTGCGACTGTTTCGGCCGGCGCCGTTGCTGTCTCGGCCCCGGCTTTCGCCCAGCCTCTTGTCGGCGACGGTGCGGTTGACGTGAGCCAGGTCAAGGCCACCGTCGTTGCGATCGATGCCGAAACCCGCCAGGTCACGCTGAAGGGGCCGGAAGGTCACCTCTTCACCGTCAAGGCCGGTCCGCAGATCAAGAATTTCAGCCAGATCGACGTCGGCGATACCGTCACCCTGACCCAGACCGACGCCGTGGTGGCCGATATCGCCAAGCCGGAGAAGGGCGCCGAGGTCGGCGTGCAGATCGAGCAGCTCATGGGTGCGGCGCCGGCCGGCGACAAGCCCGCCGGGGCGGTGATCGACACCATCCGCCTGACGGGCGAGATCGTGCGCGTCGATCCCGACGACGCCACGCTGGAAGTGAAGGGCCCGGAAGGCCGCCTCTACACCATTCAGGCCAAGAAGGATGCCCAGAAGCAGAAGGTGAAGGCGCTGCAGGCCGGCGATCTGGTGCAGGTGACCTTCATCCAGTCGACCGCCATCGCGGTCACCAAATAAGCCCGCGCACGAGGGCTGACGAGGCCGGGGGGCGGGCCGCCGGCTGCCGGGCAGTTTGAACCTCCGGGGGGAGGCCCGGCGCAACTGGGGCTGGCGGCTCTGAAGGCTCCGTCTGCGATTGTCGCAGACGGAGCCTTCTTTCGTTTTGCGCCGCAGTCCCGGTCCGGCCGGGTTTTATTCCGGCCGCGCTTCCTGCAGGCGGGCGACGTAACGGGCCATCAGGTCGACTTCCAGATTGACCGGATCGCCGGCCTTGCGGCCGCCCCATGTGGTCACCGCCAGCGTGTGCGGAATGAGCAGCACCGAGAAATCGTTGCCCGCCACGGTGTTGACGGTGAGCGAGGTGCCGTCGAGGGCAACCGAGCCCTTGGGGGCGATGAAGCGGGCGAGCGCCGCCGGGGCACGGAAGGTGAGGCGGGTGGTTTCGCCGATCTCCTCGCGCGCGATCAGTTCGGCAAGGCCGTCGACGTGGCCGGCCACGATATGGCCGCCCAGTTCGTCGCCGATCTTCAGCGCCCGTTCCAGATTGAGCCGCTCGCCGGCAGCCCAGCCGGCAACGGTGGTGACGGCGAGGGTTTCGGGGGCGGCATCGAAGGCGATGTGGCTGCCGCCGGCCGGCTTCGGCGCGCATTCCACCACCGTCAGGCACACGCCGTTGCAGGCTATGGAGGCGCCGATCTCGATGGTCTGCGCGTCATAGCGGCTGTCGATGACGAGACGGCGCACCGCGCCGCGGGTTTCGACGGCGGCGAGCGTGCCGACGTCGGTGATAATGCCGGTGAACATCAGCCGGGTTCCCTGCGCCAGAG
>NZ_DAISHT010000212.1:0-5673 GCF_036822375.1 Pseudoxanthobacter sp.
CCTGCACCAGAAGCAGGGCGATGGCACTGTCCATTGGGTCTCCCCCCTGTCCGCAGGGTCGCGGGCGGGCACGTGGTCTTCTTGTCCGGGAAAGGCGACGGGGCCGTGTGCTGCCGGGCCGGTTCGCGGGCGAAACCGCCCGGCAGTCTCAGGCGGGGCGCGCCGTCAGTTGACGAGTTTCCAGCCACCGCCGGTCACTTCCACCAGCACGCGGGCGCGCTCGTCGAGCCCGGTGTGGTTCTCCGGCGTCATGTTGTAGACGCCATGCACGCCGACGAGGTTCCGGGTGTTTTCCAGCGCATCGCGCAGCGCCAGATGGAAGGCCTCGGTGCCGGGCTTTGCCGCTTCCAGCGCCTTGGGCAGGGCGTTCTGCACCAGCAGCCACGCATCCCATGCGGTGCCGGCCTGCGAGGAACGGGTGCCGGGGCCGTTGGCCTTTTCAATCTCTTCGTCGAAGGCCATGGCGACCGGCTTGGAGGGATGGCTGTCCGGCAGCTGCTCGGCGACCAGCACCGGGCCGACCGGCAGCAGCGTGCCTTCGACATCCTTGCCGCCGACGCGGATGAACTCGCGGCTGGCAACCCCGTGCGACTGGAAGATCAGCCCCTTGTAGCCGCGCTTGCGCAGCTCGATCTGCGGCAGGGTGGCGGGCGTTGCCGAACCGCCGATGAACACCGCCTCCGGCCGGCCGGCCATGATCTTCAGCACCTGCGCGGTCACCGACGTATCGAGCCGGTTGTAGCGCTCCGCGCCAGTGAGCCGGATGCCCGCCTTTTCCGCTGCCGCCGAAAAGTCCTTATAAAGCAGATCGCCCCACGCATCGGCAAAGCCGATGAAGCCGGCGGTCCTGATCTTGCGCTTCTGCATCTCCTCCACGATGCGGCCGACCATCAGGTCGGCATCCTGCACCGAGCGGAACACGAATTTTGCCTTGTCGGCCGGCGGCACATAGGGCGACAGGCCGATCATCGGCACCTTCGCCTCGTCCACCACCGGAACCACTGCCGCGATCAGCGCGTTGACGGTCGGCCCCAGAATGACGTCGGCCTTCTCCTCGGTGATGAGGCGGCGGGCGGCGCGCACGGCCGCGGTCGGATCGGTGGCATCGTCCAGCAGCACCACGCGCACCGGCTCGTCGCCCACCCGGGCGGGAATGAGGTTGATGGCGCGCTTGATATCCACGCCCATCGCCGCGCCCGGGCCGGTCATCGACACGATGACACCCACCGTCACCTCGGCCGCCGCCGGCAACACAGCGGTGGTGGCAAACAGGGCGGCTGCGCCCAGCGCAAGCGCGAGGCGCTTCACCTTACGGTGCAACATGTATTTTCCTCCCATGAAAAATCAAACCCTGCCGGTCCGCCCGCCTTGTGCGGCGGATTCTTCCGGCCGGCAGGGCCTTGTCGCGTTCAGGCCGCGGCGCGCACTTCTCCCACCGGGGCGCGATAGCTCATGGCCGCGGCAAAGCGGATGACACCCTTGTCGGCATCCTGCGGGCCCATGGTGGCGCCCACGAAGCGATCCGGCCGCAGGATCAGGATCGGGTCGCGGCCGCCGCCGAACCACTCCTTGAGGCGGCCGTCGATATCGCCGACCACGGTCACGCCGTTCCATTCGGCCTGCGCGTAGGCGCGCTGCACTTCCGGCACCGCACAGATGAGCCGCACGCCGAGATTCTGAAGGATGGCGCGGGCATCCGTGCCGAGCCAGTACAGCGGATCGAGGCCCCACGCGATCAGCGCAAAGCCGCTGCCGACAACGTCGTCCAGCTTCAGCACGGCGCCGTCGGCGGTGCGCACCCGCGGCTGGATGAAGAGTTTTCCGACCGGGCTTTCCGCCCCGCCGGTCTCGGCGGCCACCAGCGCCCCCACCTTGTAGCGCGGCATCGGCTTGAAGCGCATTTCAAGGAAATAGCGCTTCACCGGCGGAATGCGGTTCAGCACCAGCGTCAGCGCATCGCGGGCGCCGGCAACCAGACGGTTGGTGGGCGAGAAGATGCGGCCGGCCGTCTGCGACAGTTCGATCATCGCGCCCGCATGGTCGCGCCGCTCGGTCTCGTAGGTGTCGAGCAGCCGCTCGTCGGCAAGGCCCCGCACCACGAGGGCGAGCTTCCAGGCGATGTTGGCGGCATCGCGCACGCCACTGTTATAGCCCTGCCCCTGCCACACCGGCATGATGTGCGCGGCATCGCCCGCCAGCACCACGCGCCCCTTGCGGAACTGCTTCGCAAGGCGCGCGTTGTGGGTGTAGATGCGCGCCCGGATCATGTCGATGCGTGCCGGATCCGGCAGCACCTTCTGCAGCATGCGCTGCAGCATTTCCGGCGGCAGCACATCGCCTTCCGCCTCGCCGTCGAACAGCATGAACTCGAAACGGCGCACGCCGTGCGGCAGCGCGATCGACACATAGGGCCGCGCCGGATCGCAGTGCATGTAGGCGTTGGGCGTGCCGAGCGGATCGTTGGCGATGTCGACCACGATCCAGCGGTTGGAGTCCGTCGAGCCCTCGAAGGGAATGTCCAGCGCCTTGCGCACCGCGCTCTTGCCGCCGTCGCTGGCCACCATGTAGCGCGTGCGGATGGTACGCACGCCGTGCTGCGACTGCACGGTCAGGGTGACGCCGGCGCTGTCCTGCGTGAATTTCTCCAGCGTATGGCCGAGCCGCAGGCTCACCTGCGGGTAGCGGCTGAGGCCGGCGGCGAGTTCGCGGTCCACCAGCGGCTGGATGAAGGCATTGCGGCGCGGCCAGCCGAACTCGTCGGTTTTCGGCTCCAGCGAGGCGAAGCAGCGGCCGGAGGCCGTGACGAAACGCATCCACTGGTTCGGCGTGGTGTGCGGCAGCACCTTGTCGACCAGACCGATGGCCTGCATCACGCGCAGCGATTCGTCATCCATGCCGACGCCGCGGGGAAAATCGATCAGCTTGTCGAGCTGCTCCAGCACGATGACGCTGACACCCTGCGCGCCGAGATAGTTGGCAATGATGAGGCCGACCGGCCCCGCCCCGACAATCACGACGTCTGTGGTTTCATCGCCTGTGGCGGTCACGCTCATGGTTCTCTCCTGCGAACGGCCGGTTGCGGGCGGCCTCGCGCGGCCGTCCGGCCCGGCCGGCTGGCCCGGCTCCGGCCCGGCGCGATTGGAAGTTCAGGACGGCAAGGGGAAAGCCGCGCAGCAGGCAGCCCCGGCACAGAAGGCCGGCAACAACGCTCCGTTCACCGCGCGGATCGCGCGGCGTCAGAACGGTCTGCGGGCGTGGCTTTCGGCGGTGCGGCGAAGACCCGGCATCATGCGAAGCATAACACCCGGCCGGTACGCAGAATCAGGCAGGCTGAAAGACCTGCCCCGACAGAAGACCGGCACCGAAAGGCATAAGACTTTTGTTCAGGGACCGGCGCGGCTGTGCAAAATGGACAATTTCAACTCCCGGAATCATCTTGTTCTTTCACAGGCTGCCCGCTCTCCTTTGCGGAGGCGAGGCCCGTTTTTATCTTGGAAAACACGCTAGGCCGCAGATCGGAACCGTTCAATATCGATATCCGCAATGTGCATCAGGTGCACATCCGGCAGGTTTCCGCATTCAGCCGGCCGCCGGCGCCGTGGCCAGCAGTTCGGCCACGAAGGCTTCGACCAGTGCATTGGTCTCCGTCTCCCGCCGCCAGCCGACGAAATGCGGCGAGGCAAAGCTGAAGAGGTCGGGCCGGATGGCGCGCAGCCGTCCCGCCGCCACGTCCGCCGCCGCCAGATGGCAGGGCAGAAAGCCGATGAACCGCCCGCTGAGCAGCAGCATGAGCTGGGCCTCCATATCCACGACCAGTGCGCCGGGCCGCGGATGGCCGGCAAGCTGCAGGTCGTCGAAATGGCGGTAGCGCCGCAGCGAGAATGCGGTGCCGGCGATTTCCCGCCGCGAGATGCCCGCATCCTCGCGGGCGAACAGCGGATGGCCGGCACCGCAATAGAGGCCGTGCGGCTCGTCGGCAAAGAAGCGGGTCTCAAGCCCCGGCGTGCGGCGCGGCAGCGGGCCGACCACCACGTCCCGGCTGCCGCCGGCAAGCTGGGCCTCAAGCTCGGCCGGGGTGCCGAGCGTCAGGTCCACCATCACATCGCGGTCGGGCGACAGAAAGCGCGCCAGCGCATGGTGAATGCCGAGCGTGGCACTGGTGGCGGTGCCGTCCGAAACGCCGATCCTGAGCCGGCCGGAAAGACCGCCGCGCGCCGCGGCAACCCGGCGGCTGAAATCATCGAGATCGCCGAACAGCCGGATCGCCGCCTCGTAGGTCGCCTGTCCCAGATCAGTCAGGCGAAAGCTCTGGCGGCCGCGCTGGCACAGCCGGCCGCCCAGCCGCTTTTCCAGATCGGCCAGATGGGTGCTGAGGGTGGGCTGCGACAGGTTCAGCGCCACCTGCGCCTCGGCAAAGCCGCCGGCATCGGCGAGCGCCACGAACACGCGCAGCAGGCGGATATCGATGGTGTCGAGCCGGCGCATCGGCATTACCCTGCATTGAGAATTCTCAATCTGTCGATCCGGTTTATCTGATTTACGCCGATGTCAAAACCCGCGATCCTCCCCGCGCCCCCGGTGTGCCGCGCTCTGCTGCGGCACCCGGTTTCCTGTCGCCGGAGGCCCGCGCCATGTCGAATTTCCACCAGCCGGTCGATGCTGCCGAAGTGCCGCGTTTTGCCGGCCACGCCACCTTCATGCGGTTGCCGGCGGTTCCCACGCCCGAGGGGCTCGATATCGCCCTCGTCGGCATTCCGTGGGACGGCGGCACCACCAACCGCGCCGGCACCCGCCACGGCCCGCGCGAAATCCGCAACCAGTCCAGCCTGATGCGGCGGGTGCACCATGTCACCCGCGTCTCGCCGTTCGAGATCGCCAACATCGCCGATGTCGGCGACGTCTCCGTCAACCCCATCGACGTGCTGGATGCCCTGAAGCGCATCGAGGCCGGCATTGCCGCCATCGTCGCGGCCGGTGCCGTGCCGCTGGCCGCCGGCGGCGACCACCTCACCTCGCTGCCCTCGCTGCGGGCGGTGGCGAAGGCCCGGCCGGTGGGCCTCATCCACTTCGATGCCCACTCCGACACCAACGACACCTATTTCGGCGGCAACCCCTACACCCACGGCACGCCGTTTCGCCGCGCCATCGAGGAAGGGCTGGTCGATCCGCAGCGGTTCGTGCAGATCGGCATCCGCGGTTCGATCTACGATGGCGACGAGCACGCGTGGGCGGCGGCGCAGGGCGTGCGCATCATCTACATGGAAGAATTCGTGCGCCGCGGCCCGGCCGACGTGATGGCCGAAGTCCGCCGCATCGTCGGTGATGCCCCCGCTTATGTGACCTTCGACATCGACAGCATCGATCCGTCGATGGCGCCGGGCACCGGCACGCCCGAAATCGGCGGGTTCACCACCCGCGAGGCGCAGGAGATGCTGCGGCTGCTGGCCGGCATCGACATCGTCGGCGCCGACGTGGTGGAGGTCTCGCCTCCCTTCGATCTGGCCGGCATGACTGCGCTGGCCGGCGCCACGGTGATGTTCGAACTGATGTGCGTGATTGCCGCGAACATCGCCGCCCGGCGGGCCCGCTGAGGCGATCCGGCCACGTTCGGCGCGAAGCGACGATCTCCCCGATAAGGTTGCCTCGCGCCGGCGCCCCTGCCGGCACCCCCCG
>NZ_DAISHT010000213.1:0-5650 GCF_036822375.1 Pseudoxanthobacter sp.
ATTCCCCGGGGCCTTATCGATCCTTAAGGGAGCTGTTCCTGACCGGGCCCGTGGGCCCGGGCAAACGGCGCCCACCTACACTGTAGGTTTCCCGGGATCGAAAATCCGACGGCCGAGGCGGTTCGCCCACCTGCCTGTTTCCTTCGCAGGCCCCTTTCTCTGCCCCTCCCCTTCATCTGCAGGCTGGCCTGCACGCACCTGTCTGCGCGTGCATGCCTGCACGGCACCTGCACGGCCGGTGTGCGCCATCCCCGGCGCTGCATCCCCGGGGGCCGCCATCGTCCCTGCGGCTCCGGCTGCATACCCCCCCCCGGCCTGCGTCCCTTTTCTGTCCGGCCCTGTCTCCCGATCCTTTCCGGTTCTGCCCGGTCCTGCCGGCTGCGCTGCGGCTGCGGCACGGCGGCTTGCCGGGCGGTCGCCGATGGGGTTTTCTGGCGCCACCGGTGCCGGTTCCGGCCGGCGGCGGCGAGCGGAGGACGAGGCCCTTGAGCGACATTCCCGAACAGGCGGCGGCCGGGGAGGAGACATCGCGGCTGCGCGTGCGCAAGGCGGCTGTCAGGGCCGAGGCCCTCGGCCGTCGCAGCGCGCTTCCGGCGGCCGCGCACCGGCAGGCCGCCGCGGCGCTGGTCGCGGCCATCGACGATCTGGCGCTCAGGCCGGGCGTGACGATTGCCGGCTTCCACCCCATTCGCGGCGAGATCGACCCGCGGCCGATGATGATGGCGCTCGCCGACCGCGGCTTCCGGCTGGCGCTGCCGGCGCTGGTCGACGACGAGACCATGGTGTTCCGTCGCTGGCAGCCGGGCGATGCGCTCGTTCCGGGCCGCTTCGGCCTGTCGGAGCCGCCGGACCACGCCGACATCGCGGTGCCGGATGTGATTCTGGTGCCGCTGGCCGCCTTCGACCGCCACGGCAACCGCGTCGGCTATGGCAAGGGGTTCTATGACCGGGCGCTGGCGCGGCTCGATCAGGCCGATCCGCCGGGCCCGCGCGCCATCGGCCTGGCCTTCAGCGTGCAGGCGGTGGAGGCGGTCCCGGCCGAGGCCCACGACCGCCCGCTCGATGCGGTGCTGACCGAGGCCGGCCTGCTGCGTCCCGGCGATGCTTTGCCGGGTGCGCGCATTTGAGAGACCCGATTCCCGCGCGGCGGTGTTTTCCCCCGCCCTGATTCGTTCTAGGAACCCGCACAGGACGACGGTCTGTTGCGGCCGCCGGGTTTTCTGCCGCGGGGATGCGCGATGCGACTGCTGTTTCTGGGCGATGTGCTGGGCCGGGCCGGCCGCGATGCGGTGACGCGCCACCTGCCGGGGCTGGTGGAGCGCTGGGCGCTCGATTTCGTGGTGGTCAACGGCGAGAACGCCGCCGCCGGCTTCGGCATCACCGAGGCGATCGCGCAGGACATTCTGGATGCCGGTGCCGACTGCATCACCACCGGCAACCACGTCTGGGACCAGCGCGAGGCCCTCGTCTTCATCGAACGCCAGCCGCGCCTGCTGCGCCCGGTCAACTATCCCGCCGGCACACCGGGGCGCGGCGTCAACCTGTTCATCGCCCGCAACGGCGCGCGCGTTCTGGTGATGAATGCCATGGGCCGGGTGTTCATGGACCCGCTCGACGATCCCTTCGCCGCGGTGGCGGCGGCGCTGGAGGACTGCGCGCTCGGCGCCGAGGCCGATGCGGTGGTGATCGATTTCCATGCCGAGACCACCAGCGAGAAGCAGGCCATGGCCTTCTTCGTCGACGGGCGGGCGAGCCTCGTCGTCGGCACCCACACCCACACGCCGACCGCCGATCATCGCATCCTGCCGGAGGGCACCGCCTTCATGACCGATGTCGGCATGTGCGGCGATTACGATTCGGTCATCGGCATGGAACGTGACGAGCCCATCGGCCGCTTCACCCGCCGCATTCCCTCCGGCCGCTTCCAGCCGGCCGCCGGCGAGGCGACGCTGTGCGGCGTGGCGGTGGAGATCAGCGATGCGACCGGTCTGGCCGAAGCGGTGCACCCGGTGCGCCTCGGCGGCACCCTCAGCCAGAGCCTGCCGCCGTTCTGGCCGTGAAACCGGCGCTCATGAGCCGGCGCCGGGGTTCCCTTCGGCGCGGCAACGGCCTATAACCCGCGCCAAGCTCAGCCTTGAAACGACCGACGGTGGCAGACCATGGCCGGCCATTCCCAATTTAAGAATATCATGCACAAGAAGGGCGCTGCCGATGCGCGGCGCTCCAAGCTGTTTTCCAAGCTCGCGCGCGAAATCACCGTCGCCGCGAAGATGGGGCAGCCGGATCCGAAGTTCAACTCCCGCCTGCGCCTTGCCGTGCAGGGTGCGCGGGCGGAGAACATGCCGAAGGACAACATCGAACGCGCCATCAAGAAGGCGCAGGCGGCCGACGGCGATAACTTCGAGGAAGTGCGCTACGAAGGCTATGGCCCGGGCGGCGTTGCCGTCATCGTGGAAAGCCTGACCGACAACCGCAACCGCACCGCTTCCGCCGTGCGGGCCGCCTTCACCAAGCATGGCGGTGCGCTGGGCGAAACCGGCTCGGTGTCGTTCATGTTCGACCGCGTCGGCGAGATCACGTTCGCCGCGAAGGTCGGTTCCGACGACAAGGTGATGGAAGCCGCCATCGAGGCGGGCGCCGACGATGTGCAGTCCTCCGAGGACGGCCACATCGTGACCTGCGCCTTCGAGGCGACCGGCGAGGTGGCCGAAGCGCTGACCGCCGCGCTCGGCGAGCCTGAAGGCGTGAAAATCGTCTGGAAGCCGCAGAACCTCGTTCCGGTCGACGACGACAAGGGCGCCACGCTGCTGAAGCTCATCGCCCAGCTCGAAGACGACGACGACGTGCAGAACGTCTTCAGCAATTTCGAGCTGTCCGACGAGCAGATCGCGAAGCTCGCGGCCGCCTGATCCGGCGGCCGTTTCGGCCGGCTGCAACCTGCGGGCCGCCGATTGCGCCTGCAGGCGTACCGGGCATGGTGCGGGGCTGGTTTCGGCCGCCCCGCAACCCCGCAGTCCGCAATTCCGACATTGACGCCTCCGGTTCGATCTTCCAGCATGCGGGGGAAGCCGTGCCATCGCGCCGCGTTTCCTGTGCAGAGAGCCGGTCATCGCAGGTGCCGGTGGTCGGAGGCACGGGTGCGCCGGGGCAGGACAAGAGCCGGCACAGGCTGAGGGGTCGCTCCCGGCGCAGAGCGGAAGCCCCGGAGGAATGCGTCGTTTGGCGACGGCGGATGTCGGCCTTGGCGTCAGTACAATACGCGGAGCAGGAAAAGCGGATCGGGCCGGGGCCCGGACCCTGCGCGACGGCCGCACGGCCGCATGGCCGGACAGGGGGCGCACGATGAACGCGGCCGCCCTGTGGCCCCGTCTTTCCATGCGGCGTCGTCCGCACCGCTCATGGCTGCTGCGCAACGCCCGCCACGCCGGTGCCGAGCACGGCGACCTGCGCTCGGCCAATCTCTTTTCCCGCGTGACCATGCCGCTGATCGGCGCCCTGATGGCGGTGACCTTTCTGGCCGCCGTCGGCCTCGTCGTGTTCGTCGGGGCCCGGCAGAATGCCGTCGCCCGCGAGCTGGCGGCGCGCTATCTCGCAGCCTCTGTCGCCGACGATCTATGGCGGGCGGGCTCCGTTCTCAATGTGATGGCCGCCGATCCGGAAGTGCAGGCCGCGCTGGAGGCCGGGCCCGCGATGGTGCCGGAGTTTCGCAATGCGCTCGGCCTCGGCCTGTCCGGCCTGCTGGCGCAGAACCGCGGCGGCCAGACCGTGCTTGCGCTCGGCAGCGGCGGTGAGGTGCCCCTCGCAGAGCGGGCCGGGCCGGGGGCGGGCGAGCAGGCGCTGATGGATCAGGCGCGCCGTGCCGGGCCCGGCCGGGCGGTTTTCGGCTATGTGCTGTCGGGCGGCGAACCGATGTTGCTGGCGGCGGTGGCGATACCGGCGCCGCGCGGCGACGGAGAAGCGTGCTGCGCCGTCATCCTGATCAGCCAGCCGTTCGGGCGCGCGGTGCGGGCATCGGACGACGCGGCGCCGCTGAGCGACCTGCAGGTCGTGGAGAGCAAGAGTGCCGCGCGGGCCGGGCAGTCCGGGGCGTTGTTGCTGCCGGTGCCGGAGGGCCTGCCGCCGCTCACGGCCACATGGACGGCGGGCACGCCGGGGGCGCTGCTGCTGAAGACCGTGCTGCCGGCGATGGCGGTGGTCGGGGTGGTGCTGGCCGGCGTGACATGGGGCGTGCTGCGCCGGGCCTCAATGGCGGCCCGCCGGCTGGCGGGCACGGCGCGCGCCCTTGAGGCGGCCAATGCAGAACTCGCCGCCGTGGCCAACACCGATGGCCTCACGGGCCTTGCAAACCGGCGCTATTTCGACGTCGCCTTCGGCCACGAGTGGCGCCGCTCGCGGCGCGACGGCTCGCCGATCTCGCTGCTGATGATTGATGTCGACCGCTTCAAGGCGTTCAACGACCGTCACGGCCACGTTGCCGGCGATGTGCGGCTGCGTCTGATCGCCGATGCCATCAGCGGGTCGATCCGCCGGCCGGGCGATGTGGCGGCACGGTATGGCGGCGAGGAGTTCGCGGTGCTGCTGCCGGCGACCGGGGCGGAGGGCGCGATGCGGGTTGCCGAGACCATGCGCGCGGCGGTCGCCGGGTTGTCGGATGCCGAACTGGGGCCGTGCTCGGTGTCGATCGGCGTGGCCAGCGTGCGGCCGGCAGACGATTATCCCGCCCTTCTGGTGCAGGCGGCCGATTCGGCGCTCTATCTCGCCAAGAACGGCGGGCGCAATCAGGTGCGTCTTGCCGGCACGGCCCTGCTGCCGCGCCAGCGCTGAGGCGCCGCGCCTGCGGCCGGATTCCCCCGCCCCTCAAAGCAGTCTAGAAAGGTCTCCGGCGGTCTGCCGCCGGTGCCGGCCAGAGGCTCCGGGCGGCGCGGCGTGCGCCGGAAAAGACAGACGGCCTTCTGCCCGCGATCCCCTCGCGGCATCGCAGAAGGCCGGGGGAAGAGAGGTCCGCGCCATGTATCGGGCGGTAACACACGATATCCGGATCACCGTCGAGCCGCGCTATCTGCCGGAGGAATCCGAACCCGGCAGCGGCCGCTGGTTCTGGGCCTATCAGGTGGAAATCACCAATCTCGGCCGGCAGACGGTTCAGCTGCGCGCCCGCCACTGGATCATCACCGACGGGCTGGGGCGGGTGCAGGAGGTGCGCGGCACCGGGGTGGTCGGCGAGGAGCCGGTTCTGGCACCGGGCGAGAGCTACAGCTACACCTCCGGCTGCCCGCTCACCACCACCTCGGGCATCATGGTCGGCACCTACCGGATGGAAACGCCGGATGGCGGGGCCTTCGATGTGGCGATTCCCGCATTCTCCCTCGACCTGCCGGATGCCCGCCCGACGCTGAACTGAGCGGCCGGCCGCGTGCGCGAAACAAAAAGGGCCGGCACCCCGGATCGGGGGCCGGCCCTTGCCGTTGGCGGCGTGTCGCCGGTCAGGCCTCGGCCACGGGGGCGGCGAGGCGGTCCAGAATGCCGCGCGCCTGCAGGGAATCCTCGATCTCGCCCAGCACCGAGGCATCGTCGATGGTGGCGGGAATGCGCAGGGGCTCGCCGTCTGCGAGTTGCCGGATGGCGCCGCGGAGGATTTTTCCGGAGCGGG
>NZ_DAISHT010000214.1:0-2039 GCF_036822375.1 Pseudoxanthobacter sp.
GAATCTCCCGCGATCTTCAGCGTGGAGATGTGGTCCATCTGGAAGGCGACCTTGAGGGCCATGGCAAGCACTACTCCGCAAAGGGCCGGCGCGGCGGCGCAGAAAGACGGGCGCGCGGGCGGCTGCGCATCATCGGCAAATGACGATCCGGGCGCCAGATATGGGCCTCGCAGGGCCGGCTTGTCCACTGCCGATCGCGCTATTCCCCTTCGCCGTAGGCGTTCGGCAGGTGGCAGGGCGGCCGGCCCGGCACGATGGCCACGATGTCGAAGCGGAAGGTGAGGCCCTCTTCGCCGGCCTCTTCTGCCGCCCAGTGGCGCTGTGCGGCCTCGATGCGCCGCCGGGTGCGTGCGGTCACCGCTTCCAGCGCCGCTTCCAGCGTGGCGCGGGCCTTGACCTCGACGAAGGCCACCGTGCTGCCGCGCCGCACGACGAGGTCGATCTCGCCGCCCGGCGTGCGGTAGCGCTGGTGGAGAATGCGGTAGCCGTGAAGGCGCAGCCACGCGGCGGCGCGCTCTTCGGCCGAAAGCCCGCGCCGGTAGGCGGCGCGGTGGCGGGCCGCGTCATCGCCGCCGGCCGGGGGCGGCGCGCCGGTCACGCTGCCGTGTCCGGCTCGGGGTCTTCCTCGTCGTCGCTCTCGTCTTCCGGGCTGTCGCCGCCGGCCTTCATCTCCATGGCGCGCCGGTAGAGGCTGCGCCGGTTGGCGCCGGTGGCGTGGGCCACTTCGGTGGCGGCGGCGCTGGGCGAAAGGCGCTCGAGGGCGGCGGCAAGCAGGGCGTCGAGATCGGCGGCATCGGTTTCCGCCGCGCCGGGCGGGCCGACGACGATGACGATCTCGCCCCGCGGCGGGTCGCCGCAGAAGGTCTCGGCAAGCGAGCCGAGTGTGCCGCGCACCACCGTCTCGTGCAGCTTGGTCAGTTCGCGGGCCACGGCGGCGGGCCGCCCGGCACCCAGTTCGGCCGCCAGATCGGCAAGGCAGGCGCCGAGCCGGCGGGGTGATTCGTAGAACACCAGCGTGGCCGGCACCGCGGCAAGCCCGGCAAAGCGGCGGCGGCGCCCGGCCGATTTCGGCGGCGGAAAGCCGGCGAACAGAAAGGCATCCGTCGGCAGCGCCGCGGTGACGAGGGCCGACAGCAGCGCCGAGGCCCCCGGCAGCGGCACCACGGTAAAGCCGCGTTCCGCCGCCTCCACCACCAGCCGGTAACCGGGATCGGAAACCAGCGGCGTGCCGGCATCGCTGACGAGCGCCACGGCCCGCCCTTCCGCCAGCGCCGCCAGCAGGCGCGGCCGCATCTGGCGGGCGTTATGCTCGTGATAGGGCATCAGCCGGGCGCGGATGCCGTAGCGGTCGGTCAGCACATGGGTGGTGCGGGTATCCTCGCAGGCCACGAGATCGGCGGCCGCCAGCGTTTCCAGCGCGCGGACGGTGATGTCGCCGAGATTGCCGATGGGCGTGGCCACCACATAGAGCCCGCCGGCCAGAGCCGGGGCCGTGAAGCTGCGGCCGGCAATGGTGAAGCCGCGGGCGGCGGGGGCGGGGATAGAATCGGAGGCGGACATGGACGGGCGGCCCTGGCGAACAGCGGGGAGAACGGGGCGGGCGGCGGGAAAAGTCCGCCTGCCTTGCCCGATCTTGCGGCAAGGACGCAGCCGAACGCTTTGACATCGCCCTGACCAGCCTTACAATTCCCGTCCGGGTGCGGGCAAGGCCGCAAGGCCGGGGGCGGCCGGCGGCCGCGAAAGAGTGTGCAGGGCGGCGACAGCCGGCGGCGAACTGACGGTTCTGCCACCCCTGCGCCACATTTCGCGGTTGACGGCGCGTCGCGGACGCGAGATCCGAAACAGGCACGGAGTGCGGTGCGTCCGGGATCGGGGCGGGCCGGTCTCCGCCGGCGGCAGCCGAGACGGTTCCGGTGTTGCGGTCTGGCTGTTGCGGTCTGGTTCTGCTGTCTGGTTTTGCGGGCAGGCCGGCCGTCGCAACGGGCCCGGCAGGTTCATCGGGCCAGACAGGTTCAGCGGGCCGGACAGGCTCATCGGGC
>NZ_DAISHT010000214.1:2139-5642 GCF_036822375.1 Pseudoxanthobacter sp.
CAGGCTCATCGGGCAGGCTCACGGGAATGTGCGTCAGCAAGGCAGAATACCGGCTTGTCGCCGGTGCTGCGGCGCGCACGGAATAAACGGCAGGGGACCGGCCTGCCGGCCGAAGTGGCCGGCGCGACGGGTCCGTTGCGGTCGAACAGGGAGAGCGGACTGTGTCCCGCGTTGATGGTGCTGCCGAATGGAGGCCGGAAATGGCCGGCTGCGAAGCGGAATCTGCCGAGGCGACGGCGGCGGCCGGCGGGATGACCCGTCGTGCGGTGGCCGGGCTGGGGCTGGCGGCGCTGGCTGCGGCCTGCACCACCACCGGCAACCAGCCCGCGGCCCCCGCGGTTTCCACCACGCCGGCCCGGCCCACGGGCGATGTGCTGGGCAGCGGCAGCGTGCCGGTTGCCCTGCTGCTGCCGCTGTCGAGCCCGCTCGGCCAGTCGTTCCGCAATGCGGCGGCGCTGGCGGTGTCGGACTTCCCGCAGGGCAACATCCGCATTTCTGTCAAGGATGACGGCGGGTCCGATCAGGGCGCCCGCGCGGCGGCCCAGCAGGCCATCGCCGAAGGCTCGCAGCTCATCCTCGGCCCGATCTTCTCGCCGGCGGTGGCCGGGGCGGCCTCGGTGGCGCGGCCGGCCAATCTGCCGGTGATCGGCTTTTCCACCGATGTGTCGGTGGCCGGGCCCGGCGTCTATCTGCTGAGCTTCCCGCCGCAGCAGGACGTGGAGCGTATCGTCACTTACGCCGCCAGTCAGGGCAAGCGCGCCATGGCGGCGCTGCTGCCGGATTCGGCCTATGGCATGGTGGCCGAGGCGGCGCTGCGCGAGGTTGCCGGCCGCTCCGGCATCACGCTGGTGTCGGTGTCGCGCTATGCGGCCAGCCGGGCCGACCTGCCGCAGAAGATGCAGGCCGTCGCCGCCCTTGCCGGTCAGATCGATTCGCTGTTCGTGCCCGAAGGCGGCGATGCCGCCGGCGCCATCGCCACCGCGCTGACCCAGAGCGGACTGGCCGGCGGCCGGGTGCAGCTGCTGGGCTCCGGCCAGTGGGACGATACCCGCGTTTCCGCCAACCCGGCCTTTGCCGGCGGCTGGTATGCGGCGCCCGACAAGACGGGGTTCGAGCTGTTCTCGGCCCGCTACACCGCCAAGTTCGGCACGCCGCCGCCGCGCACCGCCTCGCTTGCCTATGACGGCGCCACGCTGGCCGCCGGGCTGGTGCGGGCCGTGCCGCAGCAGCCCTTTGCGCCGGGCGTGCTGACCAACCGGGATGGCTTCATCGGCGTCGACGGTCTGTTCCGCTTCGAGCCCAACGGCCAGATTCGCCGCGGGCTGGCGATCTACGAGATCGCGAACGGCGCGGCGCGGGTGCGGGTGGCGGCGCCGCGCAGCTTCACGGCGGCATCGTGACCGAGCCGGCCGGCCGCCGGGTGCTGCTGATCGTGGGCGGCGGCATTGCGGCTTACAAGTCGCTCGATCTGGTGCGCCGTCTCAAGGAGCGCGGCTTTGCCGTGCGCGCGGTGATGACGAAGGCGGCGAAGCAGTTCGCGACCCCGCTCGCCTTCGGCGCGCTGACCGGCGAGCGGGTGTTCGACGACCTGTTCGACCTGACGGCGGAACACGATATCGGCCACATCCGTCTGGCCCGCGAGGCCGACCTGGTGGTGGTGGCCCCGGCCACCGCCGATCTGATGGCCAAGATGGCCAGCGGCCTTGCCGACGATCTGGCGAGTGCCTGCCTGCTGGCCACCGACCGCCCGGTGCTGCTGGCCCCGGCCATGAACCCGCGCATGTGGGACAATGCCGCCACGAAGCGCAACCGTGCCCGTCTGGCCGGCGACGGTGTGCATTTCGTCGGGCCCAACAGCGGTGCGATGGCCGAGCGCGGCGAGGCCGGCACCGGCCGCATGGCTGAGCCGCTGGAAATCGTGGCCGCCGCCGAAGCGCTTCTGGCCGCGCCGCCGGCCGGTTCCGACGATCCGCTTTCCGGCCGCCTCGCCGGCCGCCGCATGATCGTCACCGCCGGGCCGACGCACGAACCCATCGATCCGGTGCGCTACATCGCCAACCGCTCGTCGGGCCAGCAGGGCTATGCCATTGCGGCTGCGGCGGCTGCCGCGGGGGCGGAGGTGGTGCTGGTCTCCGGCCCCGTCACGCTGGCCGGTCCCGCCGGCGTGCGGGTGGTGCGGGTGGAAACGGCCCGCCAGATGCTGGACGCCGTGCAGGCGGCCCTGCCGGCTGACATCGCGGTGATGACGGCGGCTGTGGCCGACTGGCGGGTGGCGAGCGAAGGCGATCGCAAGATCAAGAAGGACGGCTCCGGCCGCCCGCCGGTGCTGGAGCTGGTGGAGAACCCGGATATCCTCGCCACCGTCGGCCACGATGCGGCGCTCAGGCCGCGGCTGCTCGTGGGTTTTGCCGCCGAAACCAACGATCTCATCGCCAATGCCGGTGCCAAGCTGGCCCGCAAGGGGGCGGATGTCATCGTGGCGAACGATGTCTCGGCGCAGACCGGCATCATGGGCGGGGCCTTCAACGCCGTGCATCTGGTGACCCGTGCCGGCGTCGAAGACTGGCCGCGTGCGCCCAAGGAGGCGGTCGCCGCGCGCCTCGTCGCCCGGTTTGCCGACTGGCTGGAGCAGGGCGTGCCCGGCGCCGCCTGAACGGGCGGACCGGCCCGCGGCGCCCGGCTGCCGCCGTGCCCGGTTCTGCCCGGTCCTGTCCTGTCTGTTGCCCCGTTTGCCTGCCTGCGGTTGTCCGCTTCCGAATCTTTTGCCCCGGATCTTGCCCCGGATCTTGCCCCGGGTCCTGTGTCGTGGAGTCCCGCCGATGGTGTCCGTTCCCGTTCTTCGCCTGCCGCATGCGGCCGGGCTCGACCTGCCGGTTGCCGCCACGCGCGGCGCGGCGGGGCTGGATCTGCGCGCCGCGCTGCCGGCCGATCAGCCGCTGGTGCTGGCGCCGGGCGCGCGGGCGCTGGTGCCGACCGGGCTGGCCATTGCCCTGCCGGAGGGCTTCGAGGCGCAGGTGCGCCCGCGCTCCGGCCTTGCGGCAAGGCACGGCATCACGGTGCTGAACGCCCCCGGAACCGTGGATGCCGACTATCGCGGCGAGATACAGGTGATCCTGATCAATCTCGGCGTCGAACCGGTTATTCTCAGCCGCGGCGATCGCATTGCGCAGATGGTCGTCGCCCCGGT
The DNA here is from genome assembly GCF_036822375.1 of Pseudoxanthobacter sp. Lineage (NCBI taxonomy): Bacteria > Pseudomonadati > Pseudomonadota > Alphaproteobacteria > Hyphomicrobiales > Segnochrobactraceae > Pseudoxanthobacter > Pseudoxanthobacter sp. The sequence goes on from NZ_DAISHT010000214.1 coordinate 5,327, forward strand.
TTCCGCCCCGGTGCTGGTGGAGGTGAGCGAATTGCCGGCCAGCGACCGCGGCACCGGCGGTTTCGGCTCCACCGGGCGCGGCTGAGGGCGGGCCGCGACGACCGGCCACCACACGGCCCCTTGCGCCTGCGGGCGGTTGGGGGTGTAATGATAAATATAATCTATTACGCGGATGGACTTTATCCGCCCGACGGAAGGACCAGACAGATGGCACAGACGGGACATGGCGCCGAGAAGAAGCCCGGTCGCGGCCGCATCTACAATTCCATCACCGAGACCGTGGGCGACACGCCGCTGGTGCGCCTCGACAAGCTGG
>NZ_DAISHT010000215.1:0-5613 GCF_036822375.1 Pseudoxanthobacter sp.
TCTCGCGGCTGACCGCCGATGCCGCCCAGATCAAGACCGCCGTCGGCTCGTCGGTGTCGGTGGCGATGCGCAATCTGCTGCTGTTCATCGGCGCCGCCAGCATGATGGTCGTCACCAGCCCGGGTCTTTCCGCGCTGGTGCTCGGCGCCATTCCCGTCATCGTGCTGCCGCTGGTGGGCTTCGGCCGCGCCGTTCGCCGCCGTTCGCGCCATGCGCAGGCGCTGATCGCCACCTCGGCCGGCTATGCCACCGAGGCCATCGGCGCGGTGCGCAGCCTGCAGGCCTTCACTTTCGAGCCCGAAGCCGGCCGGCATTATCGCGCCACCGTGGACGAAGCCTTCGGAGCCGCGCACGAGGCCATGCTGGCGCGCACGCTGCTCACCGGCGTCGCCATCTTCCTCGTCTTTGCCTCCATCGTCGGCGTGCTGTGGATCGGAGCCGGCGACGTGCTCGCCGGCCGCCTCAGCCCCGGGGCGCTCGGCCAGTTCGTGCTTTATGCCGCCTTTGCGGCCGGCGGGCTCGGGGAGCTGTCGCAGGTGTGGGGCGAGGTCTCGCAGGCTGCCGGGGCCGCCGAACACATCGCCGCCCTGCTGGACGAGACGCCGGACATCGCCGATCCGCCGGCCCCGGTCGCCCTGCCGTCGCCGGTGAAGGGGCATTTCCGCTTCGAGGGGGTGGCCTTCTCCTATGGCGGGGCGGGGGCGCCGCCGGTGGTGCGCGACATCTCGTTTGCCGTCGGCCCCGGCGAGACGGTGGCGATCGTCGGCCCTTCCGGGGCCGGCAAGTCCACGCTGTTCGCCCTGGCGCTGCGCGCCTACGATCCGACGGCCGGCCGCATTCTGATCGACGGCACCGACATCCGCACCGCGCGGGTGGAGGCGGTGCGCCGGTCCGTCGCGGTGGTGCCGCAGGATACCACCATCTTCGCCACCAGCATTCTGGAGAACATCCGCTTCGGCCGGCCGGAGGCCGACGATGCCGCAGTGCTGGCCGCGGCCCGGGCCGCGCGCGCCGACGAGATCGCCGCCGGCCTCGAACACGGCTTCGCCACCCTCGTCGGCGAGCGCGGCGTCACGCTCTCCGGCGGCCAGCGCCAGCGCATCGCCATTGCCCGCGCCATCCTCAAGGATGCCCCGATCCTGCTGCTGGACGAGGCCACCTCGGCGCTCGATGCGGAAAGCGAGGCGGCGGTGCAGGGCGCGCTGGAGGGCCTGCGCCGCGGCCGGGCGACGCTGGTCATCGCCCACCGCCTGGCAACCGTGCTGGCCGCCGACCGCATCGTGGTGATGGAAGGCGGACACATCGTGGAGACCGGAACCCACGCCGATCTCGTCGCCCGCGGCGGCCTCTATGCCCGCCTCGCCCGGCTGCAGTTCGAGGCCGGCGCCGCCGCCCTGAAGGGCTGACGCAAAAGGCCGCGACAAGACGAAAATGGCCGGCCGCCCCGGGATCGGGGGCGGCCGGCCATCTTTTTTTCCGGGTGCCCGGCTGGCCGGGATGCGGCGATCAGCGCTCGGTCAGCTTCAGTTCGATGCGGCGGTTCCGGGCACGCGCCTCGTCGGTGTCGGCAGTATCGAGCGGCTGGAACTCGCCGAAGGCGGCCGCCGCCAGATGCTGCGGATCGACACCCCGGCCGATCAGGTAGGTGACGACGGCAATGGCGCGCGCCGACGACAGCTGCCAGTTGGAGCGGAAGCGGCCGACGCCCGACAGCGGCCGCGAATCGGTGTGCCCGTCCACCCGCAGCACCCACGGGATCTCTTTGGGGATTTCCTTCTCAAGCTGCAGGATGGCATCCGCCAGCTTGTCGAGATCGACCTTGCCCTCGGCATTGACCTCGTCGGAGCCGGAGGCAAAGAGCACTTCCGACTGGAACACGAAGCGGTCGCCGACGACGCGGATATCCGGCCGGTCGGCCAGAATCTCGCGCAGGCGGCCGAAGAAATCCGAGCGGTAGCGCGACAGCTCCTGCACCTTCTGCGCCAGCGCCAGATTGAGGCGCCGGCCGAGATCGGCGATCTGGGCCTGCGATTCCCTGTCCCGCTGCTCGGAGGCATCGAGCGCGGTTTCAAGGGCGGCGATCTGGCGGCGCAGGGCCGAAATCTGCTGGTTCAGCAGTTCCACCTGCGCCAGCGCATCGCGGCTCACCTTCTGCTCGCGCACCAGCGCCCCCTGCAGCTCGCTCACCTGCGAGCCGGCCCCCGCGGACGAGCCCTGCGCCGCCGTCAGCAGGCCCTGCAGGCGGTCGCGGTCGGCAAGGGCGGCATCAAGGCTTGCCTGCAGCTGGGCGAGGCTGTCCTGCGCATCGGCCTTGCCGGCGCGTTCCATGGCGAGAAGCTGGGTCAGTTCGGCGATCTGCGCGTTGAGGCGGGTGAGCGCGGTGTCCTTGGAGGTCACCTCCCGGCTCAGCAGAAACTGCGCGAGCATGAACACCGACAGCAGGAAGACGAACACCATCAGCAGCGTCGACAGCGCGTCGACGAAGCCGGGCCACTGGTCGAGATGCGGCGTGGTGCGGCGGCGGCCGAGGGACATGGGGGTCTCCTTCGCCGCTCAGCGCCGGCGGTCGTGCTCGACGGCGCCGGCCAGCGTTTCGAGAAAATGCTCGATGCGCGCCTGCTGCCGCACCATCGCCTCGGCCTGCTCGCGCTGCATCTGCCGTTCAGCCCTCAGGTGCTGCACCAGCCCCTGAATGCCTTCCGCCAGATTGGCCATGGCCGCGGTGGCGCTGCGGCCGGAGGAAGAATCCTGCACCGCCAGCGCCAGCCGCTCCAGCGCTGCCGAAACATCGCCCGGCACACCGGGGGCGGCGGCGGCATCGGCCGGCAGGATTTCCGTCACGCTGGAAAGCCAGTCCTCAAGGTCGGTGTAGAAGCGGTTCTGCGCCTGCCCCGCCTGCAGGTCGAGAAAGCCGAGGATCAGCGAGCCGGTGAGACCGAACAGCGAGGACGAGAAGGCGATCCCCATGCCCGACAGCGGGGCGGCAAGGCCGGCCTTCAGATCCTCGAAGATCACGGCCGAATCGCCCGAGCCGACATTGAGCGAGGCGATGGTGGCCCCGACCGAACTGACCGTCTGCAGCAGGCCCCAGAACGTGCCGAGCAGGCCGAGGAAAACCAGCAGGCCCGTGAGGTAGCGCGAAATGTCGCGCGCCTCGTCAAGGCGGGTGCCGATCGAATCGAGAATGGTGCGCAGCGCCGGGGTGGAAAGCGGCCGGTCGCCGAAGCGGTCGCCGATCAGCGCCGCCATCGGCGCCAGCAGCACCGGCGGGCGGCGCACCTCAAGGCCGGCGTAGCCGGCGCGGTAGCCGTTGACCCACGTCACCTCCGGAAACAGGCGGATCACCTGCCGGAAGGCGAGCACGATGCCGATGATCAGCACGCCCCAGATGAGCCCGTTCAGCCCGGGATTGGCCATGAACGCGCGCGCGATGGAGCGGTACAGCACCACCCCCACGCAGGCTGCGATGATGAGGAAGATCACCATGCGCCACAGGTAGACCTGTGGGCTGGAAAGCCGGTAGGGATCGAGGTCTCGCGCCATGGCCGGTCTTGCAATTGCGTTCGGGAGTGCTTTTGCATAGCGCGAACGGCGCCGCCGGGCCAAACGAAATCGGCCGTTGCGATGTCCGCTTCCCTTCAGGCTGAAGAACGGCTTAAGGAAATGGCGCCCGCCTCCGGAAGCTGACGGATATGCCGATGCGATTGCCCCTGTCATATCAGTGACGCAGAACCAAGCCATTGCCGGTGGTGCAGCCGGCGGCACGACCCGCCCGGCCTGCACTGCAAGACACCGAGCAAGACACCGACCCCGGACGGCAAGACCCCGGACTGCCGCCGCCCGCCAGCCCGGGCCCTGCCCTGCGGAGAGAATTGCCGATGATCACCTGCTATCTGCAAGAAACCGGGGTGGGCGAGGACGGGCTGCCGGTGCGCGGCCCGGTGCGCCGCAGCCGCTGGGAAGAGAACGTGCCGCTGCCGGAAGGCGTGGTGTGGATCGACCTCGTCGCCCCCACCCACTGGGAGGAGCGGCTGGCCGAATCCGTGATCGGCGCCGAACTGCCGACGCAGGAGGAAATGGCCGAGATCGAGACCTCCAGCCGCCTCTATGTGGAAAACGGCGCGGTCTACCTGACGGCCACGCTGCTGTGCGGCATTTCGGAGGGTAAGCCCGGCACGACGCCGGTGACCTTCATCGCCGCCAACAACCGCCTCGTCACCGTGCGCTACGACGAGCCCAAGGCGTTTCCGCTGGCCGGCTATCGCCTGCTGAAGCAGCGCACCGAGCCCATCAGCGGCGCCATCGCGCTGATGAACCTGCTCGATGCCGTCGTGGAGCGCATGGCCGACATTCTGGAGGCGATCTCGGCGGAAATCGAGGCGATCTCACGGGCGGTGTTCGAGGCCGGCGTTTCCGACCGCCGCACCGAGGGGCCGAACTATCACGACATCATCCGCGCCATCGGCCGGCAGGGCATGCTGACCAACCGCGCGCAGGAAAGCCTGCTGTCGCTGTCGCGCACCGTCGCCTTCCTCAGCCTGCATATCGAGGAAGCCGGCCTCAACCGCCACCGCGGCGAGATGAAGTCGATGACGCGCGACGTGCGCTCGCTGTCCGACCACGCCGGCTCGCTCGATGCCAAGATCAACTTCCTGCTCGACGCGGTGCTCGGCCTCGTCAATCTCGACCAGAGCGCGATCATCAAGATCTTCTCGGTTCTGGCGGTCGTCTTCATGCCGCCGACCCTGATCGCCTCGATCTATGGCATGAACTTCCAGCACATGCCGGAGCTTGAATGGCAATATGGCTATGAAGTGTCGATCGCGCTGATGTTCATCTCCGCGGTCGGCACCTATGCCTTCTTCCGCTGGAAGCGCTGGCTGTAGCCGGCCGCGCCCCCGCGTCCGCCCCCCTCGCTCCGCAAAACGAACACGCCGCAAAACAAAAACGGGCGCCGTGCGGCGCCCGTGTTCCGTTCTGCCGGCCGGTGCCGGCGCCTCACATGCGGGCGTGGGCGGCCCGGACGTGGCCGAGCAGCGTCCTCTGCACACCTTCGTTGCCGGCAACGATGTGGCCGGTTTCCAGCATCCGGTCCCGCCCCTCGAAATCGCTGACGAAACCGCCGGCCTCGCGCACGAGGACGATGCCGGCCGCCATGTCCCACGTCTTCAGGTTCGCTTCCCAGAAACCGTCGAGCCGGCCGGAGGCCACCCAGCACAGATCGAGGGCGGCGGCGCCGAAGCGGCGGATGCCGGAGACCTGGCCCATCACCTCGCGCAGCTCCACCAGCCCGCGGCCGTGGTCGGGCCGGCCGAGATGCGGAATGCCCGTGGCCACCACGCAGTCGGCGAAATCGCGCCGGGCGGCAACGCGGATGCGACGGTCGTTGAAGAAGGCGCCGTTGCCGCGCTCGGCCGTGTAAAGCTCGTCCATCACCGGATTGTAGACGACGCCCGCCACAAGCTGGCCCTGCCGCTCCAGCGCGATGGAAACCGCGAACACCGGAATGCCGTGCAGGAAGTTGGTGGTGCCGTCGAGCGGATCGATGTGCCACACATGCTGGCCGTCGCCGGCCACCTCGCCGGCTTCCTCCATGCGGAAGCCCCAGCCGGG
>NZ_DAISHT010000216.1:0-5572 GCF_036822375.1 Pseudoxanthobacter sp.
CGCGCACGATCTGCTCGACGTCGCGGCCGACATAGCCGACCTCGGTGAACTTGGTGGCTTCCACCTTGAGGAACGGCGCCCCGGCCAGCCGGGCGAGCCGGCGGGAAATCTCGGTCTTGCCGACACCGGTCGGCCCGATCATGAGAATGTTCTTCGGCAGCACTTCCTCGCGCATCGCGCCTTCGAGCTGCAGGCGGCGCCAGCGGTTGCGCAGCGCAATCGCCACCGCCCGCTTGGCCGCGGTCTGGCCAACGATATGGCGGTCGAGTTCGGAGACGATTTCGCGGGGGGAGAGATCGGTCATGGCGACCCTTTCCGGAACGGCAATGAACGGGAAAAGCAGGGAACCGGCGCTCACGCCGCCTTCAGCTTCTCCACCACCACGTTGCTGTTGGTATAGACGCAGATGTCGGCGGCAACCGCCATGGCACGGCGGGCAATGGCCTCGGCATCGAGATCGCTGTCGGCCAGCGCACGGGCCGCCGCCAGCGCATAAAGCCCGCCGGAGCCGATGCCCATGATGCCGCCTTCCGGCTCCAGAACGTCGCCGGTGCCGGTCAGCACCAGCGTGGAGCCCTTGTCGGCCACGATCATCATCGCCTCAAGCTGGCGCAGGTAGCGGTCGGTGCGCCAGTCCTTGGCGAGTTCCACGCAGGCGCGCAGCAGCTGGCCGGGATACTGGTCGAGCTTGGTTTCCAGACGCTCCAGCAGGGTGAAGGCATCCGCCGTCGCCCCGGCAAAGCCGGCGATCACATCGCCCCTGGAAAGCGGGCGCACCTTGCGGGCGGTGGCCTTGATCACGCTCTGGCCGAGCGTCACCTGCCCGTCGCCGGCAATCACCACCTCGCCGCCCTTGCGCACGGTCACGATGGTGGTGCCGTGCCACTGGGCAATGCGGCCGCCCTGTTCGGAAGAAGCTGACATCATCGACAGTGAACTTTCTCGCCCTGCGTCTGCGATCCGGACCGGACCGTGCGCGCGGGTGCCAGATGAAAGGCGGCATTCCGCACCCGCGGACCCGCCCGACTGAAGGCTTGTTGCTGAAGGCTTATTTAGGCCTCTGCCGGCCCCATGCAAGACACCCGGCAAGGCACGCGGCAAGACAGCCGGCAAGGCACGCGGCAAGACAGCCGGCAAGACACCGGACAAGACGCGCGGCAACACGCACAGCCGGACAGCCGCCGGCCGCCGCGCCCGGCCAAAACAAAACCGCCGGCCCGAAGGCCGGCGGTCGGGGAAAGACAACAGCCGCGAAGGCCCGCCTCAGGCGCCGCGATAGGTCCAGACGCGGGCCGGCGGCACGTTGCGCAGAATCCACGGGCTCGGCGACACCGAGAACCGGCCGCTCTCCGCCGGCACCGGCGGCACCAGCGCATAAGAGAACTGGATGAACGGCGCGCCCGGCGCCAGCAGCTCCATGGCATCGCCGATCAGGCCGCGGCGGGCCGCCGGCGGTCGGGTGAACAGCGGCAGGCTGGAAACGACGCTCGCCACCGACCCCGGCGCCGGATGGCCCAGCGTCTCGCGGATGGCATAGGCATCGCCCTGAATGACGGTCACCCGGGGAAAGCGCTCGCGCAGCAGTTTGCAGAAATCGGCGCTGTATTCGATCATCACGATGCGTTCCTGCGGAATGCCGCGGGCCAGCATCGCTTCCGTCATCACGCCGGTGCCGGGTCCGAGCTCGATGACCGGCCCGTCACGCTCCGCCTCCACCGCCGCCGCCATCGCCTTGGTCAGGTGCGGGCCGGAGGGCGCCACTGCGCCGGTGGTCAGCGGATTTCCCGCCCACGCTTTCAGAAACCGAAACTCGTCGGCGACCTTGTGCGTCAGGCGGCGGGCACCGTTCATCATGGCATCTGTCCGGTTGTGATCGAAGATTCGGAGACGTGCATCTCCCGTTCCTAGCACCACCACATTGAGGCAGCATGGCAGAATTGCGACGCCATGCTGACAATGCGACGGGACCGGAGGACATCGCCGCCTTCCGGCCCGACGGCCTCACCCGCCCAGATTATCGAAGAAGTCCTTCACCTTGGCAAAGAACCCCTGCTCGTCGGCGTGGGTCTCGGTGCCGGTCTCGCGCTGGAACTCCTCCAGAATCTCGCGCTGGCGCCGGGTCAGGTTGCGCGGCGTCTCCACCACGGCCTGAATGTACATGTCGCCGAACTGGGCCGAGCGCAGCACCGGCATGCCCTTGCCCTTGATGCGGAACTGGCGGCCGGTCTGGGTGCCTTCCGGCACCTTCACCTTCGTCTTGCCGCCCTCGATGGTCGGCACCTCGATCTCGCCGCCGAGTGCGGCCACCGTCATCGCCACCGGCACGCGGCAATAGATGTCGGCCCCGTCGCGCTGGAAGAACTCGTGCGGACGCACCGACAGAAAGATGTAGAGATCGCCCGCCGGACCGCCGCGTGCGCCCGCCTCGCCCTCGCCGGCGACGCGGATGCGGTTACCGTCTTCGATGCCGGCCGGAATATTGACCGACAGCGCCCGCTCCTGCGTGATGCGGCCGGAGCCGGCGCACTTGGGGCAGGGATCGGCAATCGTCTCGCCGCGGCCCTGACAGGTCGGGCAGGTGCGCTCCATCGTGAAGAAGCCCTGCGTGGTGCGCACGCGCCCGGAGCCGCCGCAGGTGCGGCAGGCCGCAGCCGAGGTGCCGGGCTTGGCGCCGGACCCGGAACAGGCATCGCAGGTGATGGACGACGGAATGCGGATTTCGACGGTGCGGCCGGTGAAGGCCTCCTCAAGGCTGATTTCGAGATTGTAGCGCAGGTCCGCCCCGCGCTCGCGCCCGCCGCGGCCGCCGCCGCCCCGGCGCCCGCCCATGCCGAAGAACTCGTCGAAAATATCGTTCATGGCCGAAGCGAAGTCGGTGCCGAAGCCGCTGCCCATGCCCGAGCCCATGCCGTTCTCGAAGGCGGCATGGCCGTAGCGGTCGTAGGCGGCCCGCTTCTCCGGGTCCTTCAGCACATCGTAGGCTTCGTTCAGTTCCTTGAAGCGGCCTTCCGCTTCAGGATCGCCGGGGTGGCGATCGGGATGGCACCCCATGGCAAGCTTGCGGAAGGCGCTCTTCAGTGCCTTCTCGTCTGCATCGCGCCCGACCCCGAGCACCTCGTAATAGTCGCGCTTGGCCATTCGATCCTGCTCAAAAACCGATCTGGAATAACGTCTGCCCGGCCGGCTCCGCGGGGGCGGGCGCGGCCGGCATCGCTGCCACCGCCCCCATTTCGCGGCAATGCCGCGCGGTCAGAAACCGCGCGGCACCGTCCGGCATCTCAGCCCTTGCAGAAATCAGGCCGACTTCTTGTCGTCGCGGACTTCCTCGAAGTCGGCGTCGACCACGCCGTCATCGGCCTTCTCGCCGCCGGCAGCCGCCCCTTCGGCCTGCGAGGCGGCGTACATCGCCTCGCCGAGCTTCATGGAGGCCTGCGCCAGCGCGTTGGTCTTGGCCTTGATGTCCTCGGCGTCCTCGCTGCCGAGGGCGGTCTTCAGATCGGCCATCGCGCTCTCGATCACCGACTTGTCGGCCGCCGCGATGCGGGTGCCGTATTCGCCGAGCGACTTCTCGGTGGAGTGCACCAGAGCCTCGCCCTGATTGCGGGCATCCACCAGTTCGCGCTGCTTCTTGTCCTCGGCCGCGTGGGCCTCGGCGTCCTTCACCATCTTCTCGATGTCGGCATCCGACAGGCCGCCCGACGCCTGAATGCGGATCTGCTGTTCCTTGCCGGTGCCCTTGTCCTTGGCCGACACGTTGACGATGCCGTTGGCGTCGATGTCGAAGGTGACCTCGATCTGCGGCACGCCACGGGGCGCCGGCGGCAGGCCGACGAGATCGAACTGGCCGAGCAGCTTGTTGTGCGCGGCCATCTCGCGCTCGCCCTGGAACACGCGGATGGTAACGGCGGTCTGGTTGTCCTCGGCGGTGGAGAACACCTGGCTCTTCTTGGTCGGGATCGTGGTGTTGCGGTCGATCAGGCGGGTGAACACGCCGCCCAGCGTCTCGATGCCCAGCGACAGCGGGGTCACGTCGAGCAGCAGCACGTCCTTCACGTCGCCCTGCAGCACGCCGGCCTGAATGGCCGCACCGATCGCCACCACCTCATCGGGGTTGACGCCCTTGTGCGGTTCCTTGCCGAAGAACTGCTTCACGATCTCCTGCACCTTCGGCATGCGGGTCATGCCGCCGACCAGAACGACCTCGTCGATCTGACCGGCCGTGAGACCGGCATCCTTCAGCGCGGCGCGGCACGGCTCGATGGTCTTCTGGGTGAGGTCCTCAACCAGAGCCTCGAACTTGGCGCGGGTCAGCTTCAGCGTCAGGTGCTTCGGGCCCGAGGCATCGGCGGTGATGAACGGCAGGTTGATCTCGGTCTGGGTGGCCGACGACAGCTCGATCTTGGCCTTTTCCGCCGCTTCCTTCAGGCGCTGAAGGGCCAGCTTGTCGCCGCGCAGGTCGATGCCGTTGTCCTTCTTGAACTCGTCCGCCAGATAGCCGACGAGGCGCATGTCGAAGTCTTCACCGCCGAGGAAGGTGTCGCCGTTGGTGGACTTCACCTCGAACACGCCGTCGCCGATCTCCAGAATGGAGACGTCGAAGGTGCCGCCGCCAAGGTCGTAGACCGCGATGGTCTTGGACTTGTCGGTCTTGTCGAGGCCATAGGCGAGCGCGGCCGCAGTCGGCTCGTTGATGATGCGCAGCACCTCAAGGCCGGCGATCTTGCCGGCATCCTTGGTGGCCTGACGCTGGGCGTCGTTGAAATAGGCCGGAACGGTGATGACAGCCTGCGTGACCGGCGCGCCGAGATAGGCTTCCGCGGTCTCCTTCATCTTCTGCAGGATGAAGGCCGAAATCTGCGAGGGCGAATATTTCTTGCCGTCGGCTTCCACCCACGCATCGCCATTGTCGGCGCGCACGATGTGGTACGGCACGAGGCCCTTGTCCTTCGACACCATCGGATCGTCGAAGCGACGGCCGATCAGGCGCTTCACGGCGAAGAAGGTGTCTTCCGGGTTGGTCACGGCCTGCCGCTTGGCCGGCTGGCCGATCAGGCGTTCGCCGTCGTCGGTGAACGCAACCATCGACGGCGTGGTGCGCGCGCCTTCGGCGTTCTCGATCACCTTGGCATTTTTGCCGTCCATCACGGCAACGCACGAGTTGGTCGTGCCGAGGTCGATACCGATGACTTTGCTCATATCATGCTCCTTTAGGCAGACCGGCCGAATCCTCACTTGAGGCCTTCGTGCCCACGGCCGGCGGCATGCGCCGGCAGGTCCCCGAACATTTCAGATTTCACGATGGCGGGCCGCGCCACCGTGTTCGATGGCTATATAAGAGGGGGCCGGAGGCGCTGCAAGACGACGGGCGATGAAGAAAGCCGCCGTTGTTCGCAAACGGCATTCCGTCCCGCCCCGCAACGGCCGCACACAGAGCGGACCGGCGTTTGCCGGCGGGTGCAAAAGCGGGCGGAAACAAGGACCTGCCGGGAACAGGGGCCTGCCGGAAACAAGACCCCGCCGGACACGAAGCGCCGGCCGGACCGTGAAGGCGGCGACCTCCGGCGGAGCGGGG
>NZ_DAISHT010000217.1:0-5538 GCF_036822375.1 Pseudoxanthobacter sp.
GGGGCGCGGCGGGCGGCAGAGAACGGGCGGTAACGAACGGGCGGCAAAGAGCGATCGACGACGCCGGGCTGGCCCGAGGTTCGCCGATCTTATGCGCCGATCGTAAACGGGGCGGCGGTCAGGCGGCGTTCTCGACCGGAATGCCGTTTTCGCTCAGCAGGGTCTGCAGCTCGCCCGCCTGAAACATCTCGCGCACGATATCGCAGCCGCCGACGAACTCGCCCTTGACGTAGAGCTGCGGAATGGTCGGCCAGTTGGCATAGTCCTTGATGCCCTGACGCAGGTCGGCCGATTCCAGCACGTTGATGCCCTTGAACGGCACGCCGAGATAATCGAGGATCTGGACCACCTGACCGGAAAACCCGCACTGCGGGAACGAGGGCGTGCCCTTCATGAAGAGCACCACATCGGTGCCCTTCACTTCCGCGTCGATGAATTCTGCAATCGCGCTCATGCTGAAACTGTCTCCCGGTGCAGCGCTGCGGGCCCGCGGGCCGCGCACGACGGCGCTGCTTTGGTGCTGATGTTGGATAAGCCGGCCATTGCCCGCCGGACCGCGCCGGCCGGGGCAGGGCCGGAGGCGGCGGACGACTCTCTCTTCAGGCAGATGCGCCCGCCGCCGCCGGCTTTCAAGGCCGGTCGCGGCGGAAATGCCGGTCTCAGGCCTCCGGCGCGGCCGTCTGCAGGGCCAGCGCGTGCAGCGCGCCGCCCATGGAGCCCTTCAGCGCCTCATAGACGATCTGGTGCTGCTGCACCCGGCTCTTGCCGCGGAAGGTTTCCGAGATCACCACCGCTGCATAATGATCGCCGTCGCCTGCCAGATCGCGGATCTCGATGCGGGCGTCGGGCAGGGCGCTGCGGATCAGGGTTTCGATTTCGCGGGCGTCCATCGCCATCGGTGCGGTTCCTCTCTGTCGGGCGGCCGGTCTGCCGGGGCGCAGGCCCCGGCACGCCGCTCAGCCGGCCATATAGCGCGGGAACCAATCTTCATGCGCGGTCTTCAGTTTTGCAACGGCAACGCTGAAGGCGCCGTCCACAGCCAGCGCATCGCCGCCTGTGGTGCCCAGCACATCCACCGGCACGCCGGCGGTTTCGGCGGCGATCATCACGCCTTCGAGGTCTTCCGGGTCGATGGTCACGACATAGCGCGCCTGATCCTCGGCAAAGAGGGCGATATGGGCCGGGGCGGGCAGTGCGGCGATCTTGGCGCCGATGCCGCCGGCCATGGCCATCTCGGCCAGCGCCAGAGCCAGGCCGCCATCGGAAATGTCGTGGCAGGCGGTGATCATGCCGACCGTGATGAGGCTGCGGACGAGATCGCCGTTGGTGCGCTCGGCCTCCAGATCGACCGGCGGCGGCGCGCCGTCGGTGCGGCCGGACAGGTCGCGCAGGTAGATCGACTGGCCCATATGGCGGCCATGGCCGCCGACGAGCAGAATGGTCTCGCCTTCCGCCTTGAAGGCGATGTTCACCGCCGTCTCGACTTCCTCCATCAGGCCCACGCCGCCGATGGCCGGGGTCGGCAGGATCGCCTCGCCCAGCGTCTCGTTGTAGAGCGACACGTTGCCGGACACGATGGGGAAGTTCAGCGCGCGCGCGGCCTCGCCGATGCCCTGCAGGCAGCCCACGAACTCGCCCATGATTTCCGGGCGCTCCGGGTTGCCGAAATTGAGGTTGTCGGTCAGCGCCAGCGGGGTTGCGCCCACCGCCGAAAGGTTGCGCCAGGCCTCCGCCACCGCCTGCCGGCCGCCCTGCACGGGGTCGGCCCGGCAATAGCGCGGGGTCACGTCGACCGTCATGGCAAGGCCCTTGTCGGTGCCTTCCACGCGGATCACGCCGGCATCGCCGCCGGGGCGGATGGCGGAGTTGCCCTGAATGAGGGTGTCGTACTGCTCCCACACCCAGCGGCGCGAGGACTGGTCGGGCGAACCGACGAGGCTGACGAGCGCCGCCCCCAGATCGTCGGGCGCGGGCACCTCTTCGGGCGCGATCACCGCCGGGGCCGGGCGGGCCACCCACGGGCGGTCATATTCGGGCGCCATGTCGCCCAGTTCCTTGATCGGCAGGTCGGCCATCACCGCGCCATGGTGGCGCACCACGAAGCGCAGGGTGTCGGTCGTCTGGCCGATCACGGCGAAGTCGAGGCCCCACTTGGTGAAGATCGCCTTGGCCGTGTCTTCAAGCTGCGGATGCAGGACCATGAGCATGCGCTCCTGGCTTTCCGACAGCATCATCTCGTAGGCCGTCATGCCGTCTTCGCGGCACGGCACCTTGTCGAGGTCGAGGTCGACGCCGAGGTTGCCCTTGGCCCCCATTTCCACGGCCGAGCAGGTGAGGCCGGCGGCGCCCATGTCCTGAATGGCGATGACGGCGCCGGAGGCCATCAGCTCAAGGCAGGCTTCCAGCAGCAGCTTTTCGGCAAAGGGATCGCCGACCTGCACGGTCGGGCGCTTCTCCTGCGAGCCCTCGTCGAATTCCGCGGACGCCATGGTGGCGCCGTGGATGCCGTCGCGGCCGGTCTTGGAGCCGAGATAGACGATCGGCATGCCCACGCCGGAAGCCGCCGACAGGAAGATGCCGTCGGCCTTCGCCAGTCCCACCGCCATGGCGTTGACGAGGCAGTTGCCGTTGTAGCTCTTGTCGAAATTCACCTCGCCGCCGACATTCGGCACGCCGAAGGAATTGCCATAGCCGCCGACGCCGGCAACCACGCCCGCCACGATATGGCGGGTCTTGGGATGGGACGGCTCGCCGAAGCGCAGTGCGTCGAGCGTGGCGATCGGGCGGGCACCCATGGTGAACACATCGCGCAGGATGCCGCCGACGCCGGTGGTCGCGCCCTGATAGGGCTCGATATAGGAGGGGTGGTTGTGGCTCTCCATCTTGAAGACCACCACCTGACCGTCGCCGATGTCGACGACGCCGGCATTTTCGCCCGGACCCTGAATGACGACCTCACCGGTGGTCGGCAGCGTGCGCAGCCACTTCTTCGACGATTTGTACGAACAGTGTTCGTTCCACATCGCCGAAAAGATGCCGAGCTCGGTCAGCGTCGGTTCGCGGCCGATCAGGTCGAGAATACGCTGGTACTCGTCCGGCTTCAGGCCGTGCTCGGCGATGAGGGCGGGCGTGATCGGGACGTCGTTGCGGATCATGGGGATCTCCGGCGCGGGTCGCCGGTCCTTCCGGCGGCGCTCTGTTGCAGGCGCACTTCCACCGCGCGGTGGATATCGGCGCTTGCCGCGTCCGTCAACGCCTCAGGCCGCATGGCCGCCCACCGCCGGCCGCTTTGCGGGCGGGCGGCGGGCGCGGCAACGGCTGCCGTTGCGCCGGCGGGCGCTCTCGTTCAGCATGGCGCCGGCGCAGCCCGCACGGATGCAGGCGCAAAGCGGCCGGTGTAAAGCGGCCCGCGCAGGGGCGCGCAGGGGATTGAGACGATGATGGAAGCGGCTGGTGCGGGTGGTGTCCCGGCGGAAGCGTCCGGCGGGCGCGGCGGGCCGGCCGTTTCGCGGCGGGCCGGGCCTTGCGGCCCTGCGGCCCTGCTGGCGATGCTGTTTCTGGCGGGCCTGCTGGCGATTGCCGCCGCCGGGCCGGCCAGCGCCAAGGACAAGGCGGCCCCTTCGGAGGATGCGGCGCTGCAGGAGCTGGTCTCCGCCGCCAAGGCCAAGGGCGCCACCGTGCTGGTCATCGCGCCGCCCGGCGGGGCGGGCGAGGGCGGCGAGGCGGCGGCCGGCCCGTCGCGCACCACCACTTTTCTCCTCACGCTGCAGCATCTGCGTGTGGCGATTGCGGAGATGGCGACCGATCTGCCGGCGCACTGGCGCAATCTGGAAGACGAGGTGGGCACGCTGGTCGATCGCGGCGTGATCGAGCGCACGCTCAGGGCCATGCGCGTGGCGCTGGTGGCCAATGCCGTCGGCCTCCTCGGCATCGCGCTTTATGCCCTGTGGGCCCGGTCGCGGTTTGCGGCGCTGGCCGCCGCGCCGGTGCCCGGCCGGGCAGACCGCATTGCGCTCGCGCTCGGGCGGCTTGCGCTGCTGCTCGGTGCGGTCGTCGTGTTCGTCGTGGCCGGGGCCGCGGCCTCCGTGGCGATGAGCGAGGATTTCTTCTCCACCGAACGCATTTTCCTCATCTTTCAGCTGCCCGTCGCAGAACTGCTGCTGGCGATCATCCTCCTCCTCACCGTTCTGGCGCCCTTCGCGCCGCAATCGCGGCTCGTGCCGCTGGGCGATGCCGATGCCCGCCGCCTGACGGTGCAGCTCGCGGCCATCGCCCTGTTCGCGGCGGTGGCCGGCGGCGTTGTCGCGTGGATCGAAATCGCGCGGATGCCGCGCTCGCTCTACCGGCTGACGATGCTGGTGGCGCTCAATGGCAGTTGTCTGGCGCTGATGCTGGTGGCCCGTTCGCTGCGTGGCCGTGCGCTGCAGCGCACGGAGCCGCCGGCGCCGGTGATTGAGGTCGATACTCATGAGGAGGCCGACGCCGCCGAGGCCGCGCTGTCGCTGGAACAGGAGGCGGAGCGCG
The DNA here is from genome assembly GCF_036822375.1 of Pseudoxanthobacter sp. Taxonomy (NCBI): domain Bacteria; kingdom Pseudomonadati; phylum Pseudomonadota; class Alphaproteobacteria; order Hyphomicrobiales; family Segnochrobactraceae; genus Pseudoxanthobacter; species Pseudoxanthobacter sp. Next base: position 4,525 of record NZ_DAISHT010000217.1, read on the forward strand.
AGGCAACCCACATTCCGGCCTCCGGTTTTCTGGCCGAGCACTGGCACACGCTGGCCGCCGCAGCGGTGTTCATTGCCGCCGTCATCGGCTCGGCGCGGGTGCTGCTGAACCGTGCCGAGCCGATTGCGCCCATCCTCGGGCCGTTCGTCGTCATCGCGGTCGGTGTGCTGGGCTATGCCGTTCTGGTGTTCTGCATCGACCGCGCGTTCGCCCTGCTGCGCGGGCGGGCGGTGGATGACGAGCCGCAGCCGGCGCCGCTGCCCAACCCGGACGGGCCGCCGGAAACGGAGGTCTCCTCCCACCGCAGCCGCGAGGCCGCCCGCCGGCGCGCGCGGGCCGACCGCCGCGTGCTGGCCAGCCGCCGCGGCATCGTGCGCGCGCTGTTCGAGCACGGCGCCCTCATTCTGATGATCGCCTTTGTGTGCAGCGGCGTGCTGGCGACATGGGGCATCGACGTGCGCGATCCGGAAGGGCCGTTCGCGCGCTTTGCCGGCCTCATTCTCGTGGTGTTCGTCTCCATCATGGCCTACCGGGCCGTCAAGCTGTGGCTGGATGAGGAAATCGCGGTGGAGAATTTCATCGCCGCCGAGGAGATGGCACGCGGCGAAAGCGTTTCCATCGTCGGCGCCACCACGCGGCTCGGCACGCTGCTGATGATCGTGCGCAACTTCCTGCTGGCGGCCATCATTGCGGTGGCGCTGATGATCGCGCTCGACGAACTGGGCGTGAACATCGCGCCGCTCTTCGCCGGTGCCGGCGTGGTCGGCATCGCCATCGGCTTCGGTGCGCAGTCGCTGATCCGGGACATGTTCTCCGGCATGTTCTACCTGATCGACGATGCGTTCCGCACCGGTGAATATATCGACATCGGAACCTGCAAGGGCACGGTGGAGAAGATCTCCATCCGCTCGTTCCAGCTTCGCCACCAGAACGGCCCGCTCAATACCGTGCCGTTCGGCGATATCAAGAAGCTGACGAACTACTCGCGCGACTGGGTGATCGTGAAACTGCCGA
>NZ_DAISHT010000218.1:0-5465 GCF_036822375.1 Pseudoxanthobacter sp.
TGAACGGCTTCCGCAACGAGCTGATGGGCAAGATCCTCGGCGTCAACGGCCACATTCTGGTGCAGCCGGCCTCGGGCACCTTCACGGATTACGAGTCCGTTCTGGAGCGGCTGGAGAAAATCCACGGCGTGAAGTTCGCGCTGCCGTTCGTGGAAGGGCAGGCGCTGATTTCCGGCCCCGGCGGGTCGTTCGGCGTGCTGGTGCGCGGCGTGCGCCGGGCCGATCTGGAGAAGGTGCCGCTCATCGCCTCCACCATCCGCGCCGGCTCGCTCAGCGATTTCGATACCTCCGGCGGCGTGGTGCTGGGCGGCCGGCTCAGCGTGGCGCTCGGCGTGCCGGCCGGCGAGCCGGTGACGCTGGTCACGCCGAAGGGCGAGGCGACGCCGTTCGGCGTGGTGCCGCGCACGCAGGCTTTTCCGGTGCTGGCGACCTTCGACATCGGCATGTCGGAATTCGACAACTCGCTGGTGTTCATGCCGATCGCGGCGGCGCAGGAGTTCTTCAACAAAGAGAACGCCATTACCGCCATCGAGATCTATCTCGACGATGCCGATGCAATCGACCGGCTGCGGCCGCAAATCGAACAGGCGGTGGGGCAGGGGCTTTATCTGACCGACTGGCGCATCCGGCAGGCGACCTTCTTTTCCGCCCTTGAGGTGGAACGCAACGTGATGTTCATGATCCTGACGCTGATCGTGCTCGTCGCCGCGCTCAACATCATTTCCGGCCTGACGATGCTGGTGAAGGACAAGGGGCGCGACATCGCCATTCTGCGCACCATGGGCGCAACGCGGGGCACGATCCTGCGGGTGTTCATCATCACCGGCGCCAGCATCGGCACGGTCGGCACCGCGGCGGGTCTCGTGATCGGGCTCGTGGTCTGCCACTATATCGAGCCGATCCGGCAGGGCATCTCGTGGCTGACGCGCACCGAGCTCTTCCCGCCCGAGCTCTATTATCTGAGCAAGCTGCCGGCCGATATCGACAGCGGCGAGACGGTGACGGTGGTCGTCATGGCGCTCGTGCTGTCGTTTCTGGCCACGCTCTATCCGGCGTGGAAGGCGGCGCGGCTCGACCCCGTCGAAGGACTGCGGCGCGAATGAGCGAAGACATGAGCGACAAGCCCGCGCCGGTTGCGGCCGCCGACGCACCGCCCCGCCGGCGCGAGGCGCTGGGCCTCTCCGGCATCACGCGCCACTACCGCGAAGGCGAGGCGCAGCTCGACGTGCTGCGCGGGATCGACCTCGTGGTGCATCCGGGCGAAACGGTGGCCCTCGTCGCCCCGTCCGGGGCCGGCAAATCGACGCTGCTGCACATTGCCGGCCTGTTGGAGAAGCCCGACGGCGGGCAGGTGCGCATCGCCGGGCGCGACTGCACGACGATGTCCGATGCCGAACGCACGCGGATGCGGCGCGACTGCGTCGGTTTCGTCTATCAGTTCCACCACCTGTTGCCGGATTTCACCGGCCTTGAGAACGTGGCGATCCCGCAGCGTCTCGCCGGCCTGCCGCTGAAGGAGGCGGAGCGGCGGGCGATGGCGCTGCTGCGGGTGATGCGCATCGACCATCGCGCCGGTCACCGGCCGGCGGAGATGTCCGGCGGCGAGCGCCAGCGCGTGGCTATTGCTCGCGCGGTCGCCAACGCGCCGCGGGTGCTGCTGGCCGACGAGCCGACGGGCAATCTCGATCCGCGCACGGCGGCGCAGGTGTTCGACGCGCTCGACGCGCTCGTCAAAGCCTCGCGCCTTGCGGCCGTGGTGGCGACCCACAACATGGAGATCGCCGCCCGCATGAGCCGGCGCATCACGCTGGTCGATGGCCGCATCGAGGCGATGCCCTGACCGGCTGCGCGGCGAACCTCTGCGCGGCTCGTCACCTCCGCGCGCAGTGAACCGCTGCGTGCCGTCAGCCCGGCGGCCGGTCGCGGCCGGAAGACCGCCGCGGCCGGGGCGCGGCTCACGGCACGTTCGGCTCCTGCTCGTCGTCGGCCTCGGCGGGCAGTTGCGCCGGCGCCATGGCGGGCTTCAGGCGCGAGGGCAGCAGCTCGCCCTCGCGCTGCAGCACGGGCTCGGCGGCGGCCGCCACCAGATGGGCATTGATGCGCCGCAGATCGCGCAGGATATCGAGGTGCAGGGCGTCGGTTTCGATGGTTTCCACCCGGCCGGCGCGCATGCGGGCAAAATGGGCCTCGCGCTCTGCGGCTTCCATGGCGCGGAAGGTCTCCTTCTCGGCCGTGAGCACACGCGCGGCACGGGCATCGCCCGTCATCAGCAGCGAGGCGGTGCCGCGCAGGTTGACGATCAGCCGGTCGACCATGGCAATCAGCTCCACCTGCCCCTCTTTTGAGAAGGTGAGACCGCGCTTGATGCGTTTGCCGGCATCCACCAGCAGGCTGCGGGTGACGATGTCGCCGGCGTGCTCGATGTTGGTGGCGAACGAGAGAATCTCGTTCATGCGCCGGCGGTCGTCCTCGGTGAGCTGATCCACGTCCAGCGACGACAGATAGTTGCGGATGGCGCGGTTGATGCGGTCGATGACGTCGTCGAGCCGTTTGGCATCGGAGATCCGCCGCCGGTCGCCCTCCGACAGCGCGGCGCGGCTGGCCATCAGCGCCTGTTCCAGAATGTCGGCCAGCCGCAGCGCCTCGCGCGCGGCGGCCCCCAGCGCCACCACCGGCACCGTCAGCGACAGCGGATCGAGATAGAGCGGCCGCCCCGGATCGCTCGTCGCCGGGGCGGGCGGCAGCAGCCACTCCAGAAGCCGCGCGAACTGCGTCAGGAACGGCAGGAACAGGGCGGCCATGATGAGGTTGAAGGCGGTGTGATAGTTGGCGACGGCGCGCGCATCGTCCGGCTCCAGCGCCACCAGCCACGGCCCGACCCAGTGCAGCGTGAGGAGCCCCAGCACCACGCCGGCAAGACGGTTGATGAGATTGCCGATCGGCAGCCGGCGGGCGGCGGGATCGGTGCCGGTCACGCCTTCGAACACCGGATTGAGGGCAGTGCCGAGATTGGCGCCGAGCACGACGGCGAACGCGGCCTCCGGCGGAATGACGCCGCGGGCGGCAAACGACATCGCCAGCAGCACGATAGTGACGGAGGAATGGGCGGCCCACGTCAGCAGCGCCGCGAACACCACCGCCAGCACCGGTTCGGTGACGACGAGACTCAGCATCAGCCGCAGGCTGGGTGCATCCTCGTATGGGGTGATGAGGTTCAGAATCTGGTGCAGCGCGATCAGGATCAGGCCGAGCCCGATGAGGGACCGGCCGATATCGCGCAGGTGGCTGGCCGGCCCGCGGCGGAACATGACCACGCCGACGAGCACGAACACCGGTGCGATGGCCACCACATCGAACGACAGCAACTGCACGATGAGCGTGGTGCCGACATTGGCGCCCAGCATGACCGCGAGCGCCGGCACCAGTGCCATGATGCCTTCGGCCACGAAGCCGGCCACCATCAGCCCCGTCGCCGTGGAGGACTGCAGCAGCGCCGTGACCACGAGGCCGCTGAGGAAAGCGCGCAGGCGGCTGGAGATTGCCCGCCCGACGACATGGCGCAGATTGGCGCCGAAGGCGCGCTGAATGCCCGACTGCACCATGTGGACGCCCCACAGCAGCAGCGCAATGAAGCCGGCAAGGTCGATCAGGGTCAGCGAAACGGCCATGGTGCGCGGCAGACCTCCGGCAGGGGTGGGCGAGAATCGAGCTTGGCGAGGAACCGTTAACGATCTTCTCCCTGCCATCCTTGTCGCCGCATTATGTCGTTGCAATGGGAACGTACATAGAACAAAATAAGATCATAAAGCGAATAACGAGGAGGACGGGATCATGGACGAGCAGACGAACGATTTTGTCCGCGGGCTTGCGCAGGATCTGGCCGGGCTGGTGGCGCTGACGCTGTTCACCGCAACGGTCATCATCTGGCTCGACGCGCTGTCGCTCGCCTGAGTGCGGGCCTGTGAGCCGGTGCGAAAAAAATGAATCGACAGCACCGCGCGGGCGGGGAATGAAGAGACCTCCGGCCGCGCAACGCAGCGGCGGCACCAGCGGCCGCCGGCGGGGCGCAGCCGGCAGCGCAACAGGAGAGGGCTGAAGCGACATGACGGGCTCATCGCCGGGTTTCGTGCATCTTCGCGTTCACACCGCCTATTCGCTGCTGGAAGGCGCCATGCACGTGAAGAAGGTGCTGGGGCTTGCCAAGGACGACCGCCAGCCGGCGGTGGCGATGACCGACAGCGGCAACCTGTTCGGCGCGCTGGAATTTTCTGCCAAGGCGATGGAATCGGGCATCCAGCCGATCATCGGCAGCGAGCTCTGGGTCGATTTTGCCGATGAGGATACCGGCCGCCGCGGCATGGCGCGCGAGCCGTTCCACACCATTGTGCTGTTCGCCTCGACGCCGGACGGCTTTGCCAATCTGGTGCGTCTCGTCAGCCGGGCGTTTCTGGAAACCGAAACGGGCGTGCGCCCGCATGTCGGGCTGGACACGCTGGCGGCGCTGAGCGAGGGGCTGATTGCGCTTTCGGGCGGACCGCGCGGGCCGGTCGACAGGGCGCTTCAGGCCGGCAACGGCGCACTGGCCGAGGCGCGGCTGAAGCGGCTTGCAGCGCTTTTCCCCGACCGGCTCTATGTGGAACTGCAGCGCCACGGGCTGGCCGGCGAGCAGGCGGTGGAACCGCATCTGGTGGAACTGGCCTATCGCCACGAACTGCCGCTGGTGGCCACCAACGAGGTCTATTTCGGCGCCCGCGACGATTACGAGGCCCACGACGCGCTGCTGGCGATCGCCGAGGGGCGCACGCTGATCGAGGACGACCGGCGCCGGCTGACGCCGGAACACTATTTCAAGACGCGCGCGGAAATGCGCAGCCTGTTCGCCGACCTGCCGGAGGCGGTGGAGAACACGGTGGAGATTGCCCGGCGCTGTGCGGCGGTGGCCGTGAAGCGCAAGCCGATTCTGCCGCGCTTCGCCGGGGTGGGCGCAGACCCGGAACAGGCCATGCGCGAGGAGGCGGCGCTGCTGCGACGGCGCGCAGAAGAGGGCCTTGCCCTGCGCCTGAAGACCCGCGGCTATGCCGAGGGGGCGACGGATGCGGATTATGCCGAGCGGCTGGAGTTCGAGCTGGGCATCATCGAGCGCATGAAGTTTCCCGGCTACTTCCTGATCGTGTCGGACTTCATCCAGTGGGCCAAGGCCCACGGCATTCCGGTGGGGCCGGGGCGCGGCTCGGGCGCAGGCTCGCTGGTGGCCTATTCGCTGACCATCACCGATCTCGATCCGATGCGGTTCGGCCTGCTGTTCGAGCGCTTCCTCAACCCCGAGCGCGTCTCGATGCCGGACTTCGACATCGACTTCTGCCAGGATCGCCGCGAAGAAGTGATCCGCTATGTGCAGGAGAAATATGGCCGCGCGCAGGTGGCGCAGATCATCACCTTCGGTTCGCTGCAGGCGCGCGCGGTGC
>NZ_DAISHT010000219.1:0-5449 GCF_036822375.1 Pseudoxanthobacter sp.
AAACGATGGCCACCAGCGGCTGTTCCTTGCGGTCCTGCGGCAGCGACACCGCCACGCGCTCGGTGCCCTCAAGCTCGCTCTTGCCGCCGCGCGCCACGCTCGTCACCGTCAGCTCGTATTCGCCCGGCGACAGCGGCCGGTCGAGCACGATCACCCATTCGCCGTTCTCGGTGGCGGTGGTGCGGCCGATGACGGCGCCGTTGGCATAGATGGCGATCTCGGCGCCCGGCGACGACCGGCCGGCGATGGTGGCATCGCCCGAGGGCAGCACCCGCACCACGTCGAAGGCCGGCGGCGCGGCAGAAAGCGCCACCGCGGCCGGTCTGGCGGGCTCCGTCGCCGCCGGGGCCGCCGGGGCGGTTGCCGCGGTGCCGGCGGCCGCCTCCGGGCTCGCCGGCGGTGTCGTCACAGCATCGCCCTTCACGGCCGGGGCCACCGGCGGCTCGGCCGTCGGGGAAGCGGAAAAATGCCGGTAGGCGCCAAAGCCGGCGATACCGGCCAGCACGATGAGGAAGACGATTGCGCCGTTTCGCGCAGTGCCGTTCTTCGGAGTCTCTGACATCACTAAGCGCCTTCGGATGACCGCCCTGCCCGCCCCCGTCTGCTGCCCGTCAAGCCCGGTGCAGCCTGTCAGCCCCGCGGCGGGAAGGCCTATATTTTACAGATATCTGGCCTTGGCCTGCCGGGCAAGGACAGTGACCCGCCGCCGCCGCGGGGCGTGCTGCCGCGGGTGCAGCGCACAACGCGGACTTGACGGGCCCGCCGCCCCGGTGCGACACAGGATGCAGACGATCCGGACCGGCCGTCGCCGGCCCTGCCCGGAGCCTCCTCCCCCTCCGGATACCGCGGCAGACAGACGCCCCGCCCCGCCCTTCAGCGGGCCCGAAAGGGGCCTTGGCCCGTGCCCGGCGGTTCCGGTCGGGCGCCGCGCGGCGCTGCTGCGCACCGGCGAAGCGAGACCCTGTGCCCTTTCCCGGTCGGCTCTGCCGACAGCTTCGATTGCGAGATGGCCGCCCCCGAAATGCCTCTGACCAAACACGTCGCTTCCGAACCGCACATTCCGCCCCGGCCGGCCCATGAGGGGCCGCACAAGCCGGTCAGCGCCGTCTGCGTCTATTGCGGCGCCAGCTTCGGCCGCGATCCGGCCTATCTGGAAGCCGCCTTAGCCCTTGGCCGCGCCTTTGCCGGCGCCGGGCTGCGGCTGGTCTATGGCGGCGGCGATGTCGGGCTGATGGGCTCCATCGCCCGGGCGGTGATCGATGCCGGCGGCCATGTCACCGGCATCATTCCCGGCTTCCTGCGCGACCGCGAGGTGATGCTGACCGAGGTGAACGAACTCATCGTCACCAAGGACATGCACGAGCGCAAACGGCTGATGTTCGAGCATGCCGACGCCTTCGTCGCCATGCCCGGCGGCATCGGCACGCTGGAAGAGGTGGTGGAGATGATGACGTGGTCGCAGCTCGGCCAGCACGACAAGCCGATCGTGCTGTTCGATGTCCGCGGCTTCTGGCAGCCGCTGGTCTCGCTCATCGACCACATGCGCAACGAAGCGTTCATCCGGCCGCAGAACGAGATCCGTTTCCACGTCGAAAGCGATCCGGAAAAACTGGTGGCGCTGCTGCGCAGTTCCGCGCCGAAGCCGGGCGACGCCGCCGTGCTGAAACGCATGTGACGGTCGCGGCCGGCCGCCGGGCCGGAGCCGCAATCGCAAGGGCCGGCCGGAACATCCCGGGCCGGCCCTTTTTTTTCGGGGGGCGCCGTTTTCGCGGCGCGCTGCCTCAGGCGCTCAGCGCCAGTTCCGCCCGCCGGGCGGCAGGGCGCACGCCGGAGCGCAGCAGCTTGTAGTTGACCGAATCGATCAGCGCCCGGAACGAGGCATCGACGATGTTGGGGGACACGCCGATGGTGAACCAGCGCGCGCCGGTGCCGTCGCGGCTTTCCACCAGCACGCGGGTGGTGGCGCCGGTGCCGCCATCGAGAATGCGGACCTTGTAGTCCACCAGCTCCAGATCGGCGATGGCGCTCTGATAGCGGCCAAGATCCTTGCGCAGCGCCAGATCGAGCGCATTGACCGGGCCGTTGCCCTCGGCCACCGACATGATGTCGGCACCGTCCACCACCAGCTTCACCACCGCTTCCGACATGGTGACGGTCTCGCCCCGGTCGTTGAAGCGCCGCTCCACCATGACGCGGAAGCTCTTCACGTCGAAGAAGTGCGGCAATTCGCCGAGCGCCTTCTGCGCCAGCAGCGCGAAGGAGGCGTCCGCCCCCTCGTAGGCATAGCCTTCCGCCTCGCGCGCCTTCACCTCCGCCAGCAGCGTGTCGAGGCGCGGGTCTTCCTTCGCCACTTCGATGCCGACGCGGGCAAGCTCGGCAAGGAGGTTCGACTTGCCGGCCTGATCGGAAACCAGCAGGCGGCGGCGATTGCCGACCCATTCCGGCGGAACGTGCTCGTAGGTCGCCGGATCCTTCAGGATGGCGGAGGCATGGATGCCGGCCTTGGTGGTGAAGGCGGCCGCGCCGACATAGGGCGCATGGCGGTTGGGCGAGCGGTTGAGCAGCTCGTCGAAGGCGCGGCTGATCTGGGTGATTTCCGCCAGCGCGGCATCGGATACGCCGGTGCGGTACGGCCCGGCATAATCCGGCTTCAGCTTCAGCGTGGGGATGAGCGTGATGAGATTGGCGTTGCCGCAGCGCTCGCCGATGCCGTTGAGCGTGCCCTGAATCTGGCGCGCTCCGCCGCGCACCGCTGCCAGCGAGTTGGCCACCGCCTGCCCGGTGTCGTCGTGGGCGTGGATGCCGAGATGATCGCCCGGCACATGGGCGGTGACGGCGGCCACGATCGTCTCCACCTCTTCCGGCATGGTGCCGCCGTTGGTGTCGCACAGCACCACCCAGCGCGCGCCGGCGCGCCATGCAGTGGTGGCGCAGGCGAGCGCGAAATCCGGGTTCGCCTTGTAGCCGTCGAAGAAGTGCTCGCAGTCGATCATCGCCTCGCGCCCGGCGGCGACCGCAGCCTCCACCGTCTCGCGGATGACCCGCAGGTTTTCCTCCTCGGAAATGCCGAGCGCGACGCGGACGTGATAGTCCCACGTCTTGGCGACGAAGCAGGTGGCATCCGCCGCCGACTGCAGCACACCCTGCAGGCCGGGATCGTTGGCGGCCGAGCGGCCGGGCCGCTTGGTCATGCCGAAGGCGGTGAAGGTGGCCCGCGTGGTGCGCTTTTCGGCGAAGAAGGCGGTATCCTGCGGATTGGCGCCGGGATAGCCGCCCTCGACATAATCGACGCCGAGGCGCTCCAGCAGCGCCACGACATTGATCTTGTCTTCCAGCGAAAAGTCGATGCCGGAGGTCTGGGCGCCGTCGCGCAGGGTGGTGTCGAACAGGTAGACGCGCTCGGGGTTCATTTTCTGGCTCATGATGCGCTCTCCGGCGCGGCCGGCCATCGGGCCGTATCGTGGTCGGGGTGCTGGAACGAGACGAGGCGCTCCATCGCGCCCTCGGGCATGTCGTCTTCGGTCACACAGGCCGGCAGGTGGCCGAGCCGGGAGAACCACGGCATGCGGCCTTCCAGACCATATTCGATGACCGGCGGCACGGCGGCGGGATCGTCGAGGCTGCCGAGCGAGACGGCGATCTCGTCGACCTCCAGATAATCGTAGGTCAGCGGCGTGCCGCAGGCGGCGCAGAAGCCGCGCTGCACCAGCGTGGACGAGCGGAAGGTGGCGGGCGCGCCGCGCACCCACGCGATGTCGGAGCGCCGGACCGAACCGAGCGGGGCGAAATAGCCGCCGAACGCCTTCTGGCACATCCGGCAGTGACACACCGAAGGCTTGATGATCTCCGCAAGGAGATGATAGCGCACTGCCCCGCACTGGCAGCCGCCGGCATGGAAAATCCGCCGCGCTTCCTGCATCGCCTGCCTCGCGCCCGGTCCGGGCGCCCTCCCCTTGCTGTGCCCTCTCCGGGGGCCGCGGCCGTTCAGGCCGGCTCCCAGGTGGTGCCTTCCCTGGTATCTTTCAGCACGATGCCGAGCGCGGCGAGTTCGTCGCGGATGCGGTCGGCCCCGGCAAAGTCGCGCGCCTTCTTGGCCGCCTGCCGCTCGGCAATGCGCGCCTCGATGAAAGCGGCCTCCACGCCGGCCGGCGCGGCAGCCTCCGCCCCGGCGGGCGCGGTCGCGGAGAAGCCGAAGGCGGCAAGGCCGGCCGCCATTTCCGCCCCTTCCAGCCGGTGCATCTCGGCAATGGCGCGCGGCATGTTGAGATCGTCGGCCAGCGCCCCGAACACCGCCGGATGCAGCGCCGCCGCCCCGTCCGCCCCGCCGGCGGCCCGGCGCCAGCGCGCGAGAATGCCGGTCGTCTCCTCCAGCCCCTTCACCGTCCAGTCGATCGGCTGGCGATAATGGGTCTTCAGCATGTTGAGGCGGATGACATCGCCCGGCCAGTCCTTCAGCACCTCGTGGATGGTGATGAAGTTGCCGAGCGACTTCGACATCTTCTCGCCTTCCACCATCAGGAAGCCGTTGTGCATCCACACATGGGCCATGGAGGCGGTGCCGTGGGCGCAGCGCGACTGGGCGATTTCGTTCTCGTGGTGCGGAAACACCAGATCGATGCCGCCGCCGTGGATATCGAACTCGTCGCCCAGCAGCGCGCCCGACATGGCCGAGCACTCGATGTGCCAGCCCGGCCGGCCGCGGCCCCACGGGCTGTCCCAGCCGGGCTCAGCCGGCTTCGACGGCTTCCACAGCACGAAATCCATCGGATCGCGCTTGTAGGGGGCCACCTCCACCCGCGCGCCGGCCACCATGTCGTCGAGCGAACGGCGCGACAGCGCGCCATAGTCCGGCATCGACGGCACATGGAACAGCACATGGCCTTCCGCCTCGTAGGCGTGGCCGTTGGCGATGAGGCGGCGGATCAGCCCCACCATGTCGGTCACGCCGTCGTTGCGGGCGATATAGTCGGTCGCGCGCGGCTCGAAAGTCGGGCGCAGCACGCCGAGAGCATCGATATCGGCATGGAAGCGGGCCAGCGTCTCGTCGGTGAGGTCGCGGATGGAGATGCCGCGCTCCGCCGCCCGCGCATTGATCTTGTCATCCACGTCCGTGATGTTGCGCACATAGACGACATGCGCCGCGCCATAGGCGTGACGCAGCAGGCGGAACAGGAGATCGAACACGATCACCGGGCGGGCGTTGCCGATGTGGGCATAGTCGTAGACCGTGGGGCCGCACACATACATCCGCACGCACGACGGATCGATCGGATGGAAGACATCCTTCGTCCGCGTCAGGGTATTGTAGAGTCGAAGTCCGCTGCCGGATGCCGACATGTTGCCGAATGCTCCCTCAGCCTCGCTGGCCGGGGCATCCGCTTCTTTCCGCGTTACTCAGGGAAAAGGGAGGCAGCCGCAGCCAGCAGAGGCGCTAGCCGCAAATAATCGC
>NZ_DAISHT010000220.1:0-1881 GCF_036822375.1 Pseudoxanthobacter sp.
TCGGTGTTTTCCGTCACCGCCACATGGAACTGGCGCGGCAGCAGCAGCGCGGCAATGAACGACAGCGCCACCTGCGACAGCCACAGCCCGCCATCCGGCGCGGTGCCGAACACCGTTTCCACCGAAGGATGGGAGACGATGGAGGCGATCAGCGGCCCGGCACCGCCGAACATGACGAACGTCACATAGAGCCCGACGAACAGGAAGGCGGCCAGCTTGACCAGCGATTCGGTGGCGATCGCCAGCATCATGCCTTCCTGATGCTCGGTCGCATCGGCATGGCGGGTGCCGAACAGGATGGCGAAGGCCGCCATGGCCACCGCCACCAGCAGCGACACATCGCCGACCGGCGTGACCCGCCCGCTCAGGGCCAGCCCGCTGCTGCCGGTGCCGAGGTGGGCAACCAGCGTTTCCACCGAGATCGACACGGCCTTGAGCTGCAGGGCGATGTAGGGAATCGAGCCCACGACGGCGATGAGGGTGACGACGGCGGCCACCATCTGGCTCTTGCCGTAGCGCGCGGCCACGAAGTCGGCGACCGAGGTGATGCGCTCGGCCTTGGCGAGATGGATGACCCGCGCCATCAGCGGCCGGCCGATGGTGAACAGCAGGATCGGCCCGATATAGATGGTGAGGAAGGAAAAGCCGCTGACCGAGGACAGCCCGACCGAGCCGAGAAAGGTCCACGAGGTGCAGTAGACGGCCAGCGACAGCGCATAGATGGAGCGGTGCCCGCCGCGCATGGCGCGCCCGCGCCCGCGCGCCGCCTGCCGGTCGCCATAGCTGGCCACCGCGAACAGCAGGCCGATGTAGCCGATGATGATGAGCAGAACGACGGAAACCTGAAGCATCGGAAGGGCGCGGGCCTGACGTCAAGAAAGCGTGATGTGTCGCGGAATGTCGCTGTGCCCACTCTGGACGCAGACGGGCGTGTCGGCCACAATTGCCGCCATCATTCCCGTCTGTTGCGACAAAGAGGCCGATGTGAACAAGATCATCAAAGAGTTCCGCGATTTTGCCATCAAGGGCAACATGCTGGATCTCGCCATCGGCGTCATCATCGGCGGCGTGTTCGGGGCCATCGTGTCGTCGCTGGTGTCCGACATCCTGATGCCGCCGCTGGGCCTTGCGCTGGGCGGGGTGGATTTCTCCAACATTTTCCTCACCCTCAAGGACGGCCGGCCCGAGGGCCCCTATGTCAGCCTTTCCGCTGCGCAGGCCGCCGGCGCTGTTACCATCAATATCGGTCTTTTCCTCAACGCCGTGGTCAAGTTCCTGATCGTGGCGGTGGCCCTTTTCATCATCGTCAAGGGCATCAACCAGCTGCGCCGCATGGCGGAAGCGGAGAAGGCGGCCGAGCCGGTGAAGCCGACCGCCGAGGTGGTGCTCCTGACCGAAATCCGCGACCTGCTCGCCCGCAAGTGAACCGGCAAACGGGCCGGCAAACCGGCCCGCAAATGCATCGCAGGTGAGCCGGCACCGGCCGGCACTGGCGGAAAGCCGTTTCCTCGGCCGCGAAGATGCGCTAGGGAACGGCCGCCAGCCGGCCGGACGGCCGCTCCGGCAGGGCCCGAAAGGGTGCCGGGGAGGAAAGTCCGGGCTCCACGGAAACACGGTGCCGGGTAACGCCCGGCGGGGGCGACCCCAGGGAAAGTGCCACAGAAAGCAAACCGCCCGCCACCGCGCGGGTAAGGGTGAAAGGGTGGGGTAAGAGCCCACCGCGGACCCGGCAACGGGGACGGCATGGTAAACCCCACCGGGAGCAAGACCGAATAGGGATGACGCGGGCCTTCGGGCCCAGCCCGTTTCCGGGCCAGTCGTCCGGGTAGGTTGCGAGAGGCGTCCGGCAACGGGCGTCCCAGATGAATGGCCGTCGCGCGG
>NZ_DAISHT010000220.1:1981-5448 GCF_036822375.1 Pseudoxanthobacter sp.
CCGGCTTTCGTATCAGTTGCGTCCTTTGCCGAGGGTCTCCGGCGGTTTCCGGTCGGTCCCGCGCCGCAGCGCAATCTTTGAGCGTACTTGCGGTCGGGCGGGTGAGGCGATGCACGGTTATGTGTCCCACTTCACGATGCGGCTCGATGCCAAGGGGCGGGTCTCCGTCCCGGCGCCGTTCCGTGCCGTGCTGGCCCGGGACGGGTTCGAGGGGCTTTATTGCTTCCCCTCCCCGCATCAGCCGGCCGTGGATGCCGGCGGCAATGCCCTCATCGCCGAAATCGAAAAGCGGCTTTCCGGCTTTCAGGCCCTGACGGCCGAGCACGACTTCGTTGCCACCGCCCTTTACGGCATCAGCGAGGTTCTGAAGATTGATGGCGAGGGACGCATTTCGGTGAGCGACAGCATCCGGGCCCAGACCGGCATCGAGGGCGAACTCGTGTTCGTCGGGCAGGGCTATAAGTTCCAGATCTGGGAACCGCAGCGCTTTGCCGCCCACCGGGCGGAAGCGATGCGCCGTGCGCTCGCCATGCTGCAGCCGGCCGCCCCCTCTGCACCGGAGGGCCGCTGATGGCAGCCCCCGCCCCCGGTCTTTCCGCCCTTCCCCCCGTCGGCACCCGTCACCGTCCGGTGATGCTGGCGGAGGTGCTGGCCGCCCTCGCGCCGGCGCCGGGCATGCACATCGTCGACGGCACCTTCGGCGCCGGCGGCTACAGCCGCGCCTTGCTTGAGGCCGGGGCCGATGTCATCGCCATCGACCGCGACCCCGACGCCATTGCGGCCGGCCGCGCCATCGAGGCGGCGGCGGGCGGTCACCTGACGCTGGTCCATGGCCGTTTTTCCGATCTCGATATCCACGCCGCCGGGGTGCTGGCCGACGATGCCTTCACGCAGGACGGCAGCAGCGGCGGCGGCCTCGTCGATGGCGTGGTGCTCGATATCGGCGTCTCCTCCATGCAGCTCGACGAGGCGGACCGCGGCTTCTCGTTCCGCTTCGACGGCCCGCTCGACATGCGCATGTCGCAGGAAGGGCCGGACGCGGCCGATCTCGTCAACCATCTGCCCGAAGCCGATCTGGCGCGCCTGCTGTGGCTTTATGGCGAGGAGCGCCGCTCGCGCGCCGTGGCGCGCGCCATCGTGGCCCGCCGGGCGGAACAGCCGTTCACCCGCACGCTCGATCTGGCCGGTCTGATCGCGCGCGTGGTGCCGAAATCGGGCGATGGCATCCACCCCGCCACGCGCAGCTTTCAGGGCCTGCGCATTGCGGTGAACCGCGAGCTGGACGAACTGATCGGGGCGCTGGCCGCGGCCGAGCGGGCGCTGAAGCCCGGCGGCCGGCTGGCCGTGGTCTCGTTCCACAGTCTGGAAGACCGCATCGTCAAGCGCTTCCTCGCCGACCGCTCGCGCGAGCGGGCCGGCGGATCGCGGCACCTGCCTGAGGCAAGCGTGCCGCCGGCAACCTTCCGGCTGGAGAGTCGCGGTGTGACAGCCCCCGGCGAGGATGAGATTCGCGCCAATCCGCGCGCCCGGTCCGCCCGCCTGCGGGCCGCCGTGCGCACGCAGGCACCGGCGCGCGCGCTGGCGCCGGCGGAATTCGGCGTGCCGCCGTTCGACGCGACCGGGGAGGTGTGAGCCATGATCCGGGTTCCTTACGGCCGCATCCTGTCCGCCGTCATCGCACTCGCCGCCATTGCAGTGGCCGCCGTCGCCTTCGAGGAGAAGCGCAACAGCGCCATCGCGGCCGCCGAGGTCACGAAGCTGAAACGCCAGATCGCCGCCGAGCGCGACCGGATTGCCGACCTCAAGGCGGAATGGGCGCTGCTCGACCAGCCGGAGCGGCTGCAGGGGATCGCCACGCGCTATGCCAGCGTGCTGCACCTGCAGCTGCTGGATCCGACGACGCAGATCGCGACCCTGTCCGACATCCCCGCCCGCCCGGCACAGGCCGCGGGCGAAGACGGCGCCGCGCCGCAGCCGCCGGCGGCCGGACCGGGCCCCGTGGCCAGCGCCCCGGCAGCCCCCCGGCAGGGCGATGCCATCGATGCGCTGCTGTCCGGCGGGGCCGGCGCCGTGCCGGCTGCCGCAACCGCGCCGCCGGCAACGGCAGCCGCGCCGGTGCCGCAGCCCGCAGCGGGCGCCGCAGCACCGGCCGCGGAAGCCGGCGACGCGGGCGATGACGTGCAGGACGGCGTCGGCAGCATCGACGAGCTTCTGTCCGGCGAAGGCAACGGGCCCGCCGGGGCTCCAGGGAACGGCCCCGCCGCGGGCCAAGAGTGAGGAGCGCCATGAGCAATACCATGACGTCCCCTGCCCCGATCGCCGGCGAGACGGCACCGGATGCGGGCCGGCCGCGCCGCGGCCTGCGCGGTGTTCTGGCCGGTCTGTGGAGCTTCTTCTTCTCCAGCCCGCGCATCAACCGCGGCCGCATCGGCCTCGCCATGATCGCCTTCGGCCTGCTGCTGGTGGTGTTCGTCGGCCGGCTGACGCTGCTGGCGATGGCGCCCGACCATGCCGCCACCGCCTGGCGCTCGGCGCAGGACGCGGTTTCCGCGGCCCGACCCGACATCACCGACCGCAACGGCGAAGTGCTGGCCACCGACATCCGCTCGGTGTCGCTGTTCGCCGAGCCGCGCAAGGTGCTGGATGCCGACGAGGCGACGGAACTGCTGTCGGCCATTCTGCCCGAACTGGGCGATGCCGCCACCCGCACGCGGCTGGCCTCGCGCGCCGGCTTCATCTGGCTGAAGCGCGAGCTTTCGCCCGCCCGCCAGCGTCAGATCTACGATCTCGGCATTCCCGGCATCGGCTTCCTGCAGGAGAACCGCCGCTTCTATCCCGGCGGCAATGTTGCCGCGCACATTCTGGGCGGCGTCAACGTCGACAATCAGGGCATCGCCGGGCTGGAAAAGACCATCGACAATCAGGGGCTTGCCGAACTCCACGCGCTGGGCTTCGCCCAGACCCGCAATCTGGAGCCGGTGCGCACATCCCTTGACCTGCGCGTGCAGCACGCGGTGCGCGACGAGCTGATTCAGGCGATGGAGCGCTATAACGCGCAGGCCGCCATCGGCATGGTGCTCGACGTGCGCAGCGGCGAGGTCATCGCCATGAGCTCGGTGCCGGATTTCGATTCCAACGACCCGGTCGAGGCGCTGGAGAAGGACAAGATGAACCGCGCCACCGCCGGCGTGTTCGAGCTGGGCTCGGTGTTCAAGACCTTCACCATCGCCGCCGCGCTCGATGTCGGCCGCATCACGCTCGATTCCGTGTTCGATGCCTCGGTGCCGCTGCGCATCGGCCGCTTCTCCATCAAGGATTTCCACGGCAAGCACCGCCGCCTGTCGGTGCCGGAGATCTTCATTTATTCGTCGAACATCGGCACCGGCCGCATCGCGCTGTCCATCGGCGGCGGGGTGATGAAGGAATATTTCGGCCGCTTCGGCTTCCTGAAGAAGCTGCAGACCGAC
>NZ_DAISHT010000221.1:0-5435 GCF_036822375.1 Pseudoxanthobacter sp.
CTGTCGGGTCCGTCACGCCGCCGGCCATCCCCTCGTCCGCATCTGCCGCCGGCTCCGCTTCTCCGTCATCGGGATGGTCCCTCTCCGGGGTCGGCACTGGTTAATCGCGCGGCGCGCCGGTGGGGCGGCGCGGGTGGCAGGGTGCTGCCATGGCTGCGGCGGAACGGCCGGAAAAATCAGCTTGCCAAGCCCGGCGGGAGCGGGTTGCATCGCCCTGGGGCCGGTCTGCCTGCTTTTTTGCGCGGCGCCGGCCGGGAACGCCCTCCGTCGATAAGAAGAGGCGCCGCCGTGACTGAGATGCGTGCCCAGACAGACAGCCCCGGCAGGGCGGCGACGCCTGCGGCCAGTCCATGGCAACGGGACGTGGCGCGGGGATTATGGCACGCGGGGCGTGGCGCGGGGGCGTGGTGCGGGCCTGCGGCGATCCGGCGGCCTGACCGGAGACCGGCCTGTCCGCGGACGGAGCGGCCGTCGCACCGGCCTTTCGCACAATCTTCAGCCGGCAGCGGGGCGGCCATGCCGGGCCGGACCGTGCTGCCTTCCCCTGCGCGCTGCCCGGACGGGCGCATCGTGAAACTTCGGAGATTTTCCAATGACGGCCACAGGTCCGACGCTGCTTCACGATCCGGTTTATAACCGCGGGAGCGCCTTTTCAGCCGAAGACCGCGCGCGGCTCGGCCTTGAGGGGCTGCTGCCGCCCGGCTCCGACACGCTGGAGACGCAGGTTGCGCGCGTGCACCTGCAGCTCAGCACCCTCGACAGCGACCTGCAGAAATATCTGCTGCTGAGCGATCTGCAGGCCCGCAACCAGACGCTCTATTACGCCACCCTGATGTCCGATCCGGCGACCTTCATGCCGCTGGTCTATACCCCGACGGTGGGCGAGGCCTGCCAGAAGTTCGACCATTTCCTGCGCGCGCCGCGCGGCCTCTATCTGCCCATCACGGCAAAGGGCCGGCTGAAGTCGATCATCGCCAACTGGCCGGACAAGGATATCCGCTTCATCGTGGTGACCGACGGCGAGCGCATTCTCGGCCTTGGCGATCTGGGCGTGAACGGCATGGGCATTCCGGTGGGCAAGCTCGCGCTCTACACCGTGTGCGCCGGCGTGCCGCCGGAAATGACGCTGCCGATCACGCTGGACGTGGGCACCAACAACGCCGCCTACCTCGACGATCCGCTCTATCTGGGTCTGCGCCAGCAGCGTGTGCGCGGGGCGGACTATGATGCGTTCATTGAGGAATTCGTGTCCGCCATCGGCGAGCTTTTCCCCCGGTGCTGCATCCAGTGGGAGGATTTCGCCAACATTCACGCGGTGCCGATTCTGGAGCGCTACAAGGATCGCACCTGCACCTACAACGACGATATTCAGGGCACGGCGGCGGTGGCGGTGGCCGGCATCTACGGGGCGCTGCGGATCTCCGGGCAGAAGCTGACCGATCAGACGTTCCTGTTTCTGGGCGGCGGCTCGGCGGCCACCGGCATTGCGGAACTGATCAGTCAGGCCATGGTGCTGGAGGGGCTCAGCATCGGGGAGGCGCGGGCGCGCAACTGGCTGTTCGATATCAACGGTCTGATGGTGAGCGCGCGCACCGACATCGCCGGTTTCCAGAAGCCGTTCGCCCACGATCATGCCGCGGTATCCTCGTTCGTCGAGGCGATCGGGCAGATCCGGCCGACGGGCATCATCGGCGTCAGCACCGTGCCGAAGCTGTTCAGTCAGGCGGTGATCGAGGCGATGGCCGCCATCAACGAGCGGCCGATCATCTTCCCCTATTCCAACCCCACGTCGCGTTCCGAGTGCACCGCGGAGGAGGCCTACAAGTGGTCCGGCGGGCGGGCGATCTTTGCCTCCGGCAGCCCGTTTGCGCCGGTCACGCTCGGCAGCCGCACGTTCGTTCCGGGGCAGGGCAACAATGTCTATATCTTCCCGGCCATGGGCATGGCGGTGCTGGCCACGCAGGCGACCCGCGTGACCGAGGATATGTTCATCGTCGCCGCACAGGCGGTGGCCGAACTGGTGACGCAGGAAGAGCTGGACAGCGGCCTCATCTATCCCCCGCAGCACGACATCCGCAAAGCCTCGCTCCATGTGGCGGCGCGCATTGCCGCGCGGATCTTCGACAACGGTCTCGCCCGCGTGCCGCGTCCGGCCGACATTGCCGCGGAAATCGAGGCGATGGCCTATCAGCCCGCCTATCCGGCGGTCTGAAATGGCGCCGTTGCCGTCTGCCGCCGGGGATGAGGCGGTTGCGCTGCTGCGCGACTGTGCCCGCCTGCTGTTCTGCAACGGACAGACGAGCGAGCGCACGGTGCGCAGCGTCGAAAGTCTGGCCGGCTTTCTGGGGGTGACGGTTTCCGTCGCCCCCCGATGGGGGGCGGTGACGCTGCGCTTTTCCGGTCCGGGCCAGCCGGTGGCGCCGGAAATCGTGCCCGCGGTGCCGGCCGGTGTGGAAATGCACAAGGTCACCGAAACGCTGCGGGTGATGCAGGCGGTGCGGGCCGGCCGCCTCGCGCCGGGGGCGGCGCGGGAAAGGCTCGCTGCCGCCGGCCGCCTGCCGCCGGTTCCGGTGCTGCGCTTCGCGGCGCTTGCCGGGGCCGGGGCGGCGGCGCTCGCCGTCATCTTCGGGGCGGCCGATCCGCTGACCCTGCTGCTGGTGTTCGCCAGTGCCTTTGCCGGCGCCTGCCTGCGGCGCGGTCTTGCCCGGCTTTTCCCCAATCCGCTGTCGCAGCCGCTGGGCGCGGCTTTTCTGGCCGGGCTGGTGGCGGTGGCGGCCGCGCACCTGATGCCGAAGGCGGCGGTGTTCGTCATTGCCCTGTGCCCGTGCATGGTGCTGGTGCCGGGGCCGCACCTTCTGAACGGCGCCATCGATCTGGCCCGCATGCGGCTGCCGCTGGCCATCGAGCGGCTGTGTTATGCCGGGCTGCTGGTGCTGCTGATCACGGTGGGGCTGATCGCGGGGCTTCTGCTGGGCGGCCAGAGCCTGCCGCTCAGCGGCAGCGGCAACAGTGTGGCGCTGGCGGTGGATGTGGCGGCCGCGGGCCTTGCCGTTGCCGCCTACGGAACGTTCTTTTCGATGCCCTGGCGCATGCTGCCGGTGCCGATGGCCGTGGGCATGGCGGCCCATGCGCTGCACTGGGCGGTGCTGGCGCTGGGGGGCGGCGATGCGCTGTCCGCGCTGGTTGCCTGCCTGTTCGTGGGCGCCGTGGTCACGCCGCTCAGCAACCGGCTGCACATGCCGTTCGCCGCCTTTGCCTTCGCCTCGGTGGTGTCGCTGATCCCCGGCTCGTTCGTGTTCCGCATGGCCGATGCCCTCATCGGCCTGTCCGGCGCCGGCGACGCCGCACGCCCGCAACTGCTGACGGCGGCCTTGATGGACGGCACGACCGCGGTCGCCATCATGATTGCCATGGCGTTCGGCCTCATCCTGCCGAAAATGCTGATCGAGAGCCTGCGCCCGCCGGCGGCCTTCTGAAAGGACTGCGCCGGCGGAGCCCGCCGGCCGCCGGTCCCGGACGACTATGCGGGACAGGCCGGCTGCGCGGGGTGGAACGACTTGTGCGGGACGGAACGACTGCGCGGGAAGGGACGGCGCTGCCCCCGGCGGGCTGGACTTCGCCCCGCGCCGTCGTGGTAAAACGGCCTCCTTGCCGAGGGGAATATTGCCCGATGAAGCTTTTTCTGCGCGCCTTTTTTCTTGCGATGACGGTTTTGCTGCTGCCCGGCGCGGCCGCCGCCGCCACAACGCCGCCGGCCGATCCGGCGGCAGCGGATTTCGCCAGCCCGCTGCAGCCGGTCGATACGTCGAGCCCGAGCGCCACCTACGAATCCCTGCTGGCGCGCGGGCACGATCTGGAAGTGCTCTATGCCGACTATATGGCGCGGAAGACGCCGGAGAAGGCCTATGCGCTGCTTGCCGAACTCTCGCGCATGCGGCGCCTGTTCGATGTCTCGGGCGTGGTGCCGGCGCTGCAGCGCAAGGCGGGGGCTTCTGCCTACGCCTATCTGGCCGACATTCTCGCCCGGCTGCCGGCGGTGCCGCCGCAGGATATCCCCGGTGCCCCCGGCCGCGACTGGGGCACCCTGCCGGACAAATGGCGCATTCCGGGCACGGAGATCACCCTTTCGCGCATCCGCAGCGGGCCGCAGGCGGGCGAATATCTGTTCAGCTCCGACACGGTGGAGAACCTGCCGGACTATCACGCCCGCATCATCGACCGGCCGCCGCTGCGCCCGGTCGCCTTTCCGGACTGGCACCGCGAGCAGGTCAATTTCACCGGTCCGCTGATCCCCGGCTGGGTGCCGCAGGTGCTGCCGGCATGGGCGCAGACACAGGTGCTGGATACGCCGCTGTGGAAGGAGGCGGGCAGCCTCGCCATCCTTGCCGTGGTGCTGGTGCTGGCGTTCGTCTGGGCGCGGCGGGCACGGCGGGCGGAGCGCAACGCCGTCGGGCTGGTGCGCGCGCTGCTCTGGCGGCTTTCGGTGCCGCTGGTGTTTCTGGTGCTTTATGTGCTGGCGGTGCTTCTCATCCGCACCCAGATCAACCTTTCCGGCCTGTTCTCGCGCATAGAGAACTATCTGTCGGTGGTGCTGGTCTACTGCATGGCGGCGTGGGCAGCCTGGCTCGGCTGGTTTGCCGCCATGGAAGCCATCATCGCCTCGCCGCGCCTGCCCGACAGCCGGTTCGATCCCCACCTTCTGCGCCTCACGGCGCGGCTGGGCGGGGCCATCTCCGCCGGCACCATTCTGGCTTACGGCGCCAACAATGTCGGCATCCCGGCGCTGGGGCTGGTGGCCGGCCTCGGCGTCGGCGGCTTCGCGCTGGCGCTGGCTTCCAAGACCACGGTGGAAAATCTGTTCGGCGGCCTCGCGATCTTCGCCGACCGGCCGTTCCGGGTCGGCGATTTCATCGATTACGGCGGCACCCGCGGCGGGCAGGTGGAGGCGATCGGCTCGCGCTCCAGCCGCATCCGCTCGCCCGACGGCACGCTGACCACCGTGCCGAACAGCGATCTCGCCAACCTGCACATCAGCAACCTGTCGATGCGCCACCGCTTTCTGTTCCAGCACGAAGTCGGGCTGCGCTACGAGACGACGCCGGAGCAGATCGAGTGGCTGCTGGCCGCTTTCCTGCACATGCTGGCCAGCCATCCGCAGACCGCCGACGAGACCGGCACGCCCCGCGTGGCGATGACGGCGCTCGGTCCGTCGTCCATCGCCATTGAAGTGCGTGCGCATGTGCTGACCAGCGACAACACCGTGTTTCTGGCCGTTCAGCAGCAGTTCCTGCTGGAGATCATGCGCCTCGTGCAGCAGGCGGGCACGGGCTTCGCCTTCCCCAGCCAGACGCTTTACATGACGCGCGACAGCGGCCCCGATGCGGCGCGGGCGGCGGAGATCGCCGCCGAGGCGCGCCGGCGCGCCGCTGCCGCCG
>NZ_DAISHT010000222.1:0-5424 GCF_036822375.1 Pseudoxanthobacter sp.
GATCAGCGGGTTGTCGGTGACGCCGTTGGCCTCGCGCTCCAGCGTGGCGGCGACCGAGCGCAGGATATCGAGCGCCGCGCCCATCACCTGCGGCTGGCAGCGCAGGCAGTAGGGATCCTGAATGCGGTCGTCGCCGGTGACGTGGCTGGCGCGGATGGCGCTGCCGGCCATCAGATCGTTCAGCGCATGGGCGGTTTCGATCTGGCCCGGATGGCGGCGCAGGGCGTGAATGCGCGGATCGAACGGCCCGTCCGATCCCTTGGCGGCATCGGTGGTCAGCGCGCCGGCGATGAGGGCGGCGCGGAACACGCGCTCGGTGCTGAACAGCGCATAAAGGGCGTTGGCGGTGGAGAACTGGGTGCCGTTGAGCAGCGCCAGCCCTTCCTTGGGGCCGAGCATCACCGGCTTCAGGCCGGCGCGGGCCAGCGCCTCCGCTGCCGGCAGCCGTTCGCCTTCAAAGAAGGCCTCGCCGACGCCGATCATCGCAGCCGTCATGTGGGAGAGCGGCGCAAGGTCGCCCGAGGCGCCGACCGAACCCTGCGACGGCACGACCGGAAGGACGCCCTTCGCCAGCATGGCTTCCAGCAGGCGGGCGGTTTCCAGCCGCACGCCCGAGGCGCCGCGGCCGAGATTGGCGAGCTTCAGCGCCATCATCAGCCGCACGACCGGCAGGGCGAGCGGTTCGCCCACGCCGCTGGCATGGCTGATGACGAGGTTGTGCTGCAGCCGCGCCAGATCGGCATCGGCGATGCGCACGCTGGCGAGTTTGCCGAACCCGGTGTTGATGCCATAGACCGGCTCGCCTTCGGCGACGATGGCGGCAACGGCGGCCTCGCCGGCGCGGATCAGCGGAATGGCGCGGGCATCGAGCGTGGCGGCGGCGCCGCGGGCCACCGCGGCCCACTGGCTGAGGCTGACTTCGCCCGGCAGCAGTTCAACAGAAGACATTCTCAGCGACCTTTCCGGATGCGGGCGTGCAGGGGCGTGGCGCCGAGCGCGTAGACGAGCTCGGCCGGGGTCTCGATGGACCAGATGGCAAGATCGGCCTGCCGGCCGGGTTCCAGCGTGCCGGCTTCGGCCTCAAGGCCGAGTGCCTTGGCGGCATGGCGGGTGACGGCAAGCAGGCATTCCTCGACCGTCATGCGGAACAGCGTGGCGGCCATGTTGAGTGTGAGCAGCAGCGAGGTCATCGGCGAGGTGCCGGGGTTGCAGTCGGTCGACAGCGCCATGGCCACGCCGTGGCGGCGGAAGGCCTCGACCGGCGGCACCCGCGTTTCGCGGATGAAATAGAACGCGCCCGGCAGCAGCACCGCCACCGTGCCGGCGGCCGCCATGGCTGCGGCGCCGGCCTCGTCGGTGCATTCCAGATGATCGGCGGACAGCGCACCGTAGCGGGCGGCCAGCGCGGCGCCGTGCAGGTTCGAGAGCTGGTCCGCGTGGAGCTTCACCTTCAGCCCGTGGGCCTCCGCCGCGGCGAACACGCGCTCCATATCCGCCGGCGAAAAGGCGATGCCCTCGCAGAAGCCGTCCACCGCATCGGCGAGGCCGGCCTTTGCCACGGCGGGCAGCATTTCGTTCACGACGCGGTCGACATAGCCGGCATGGTCGCCGGCGGCCTCCGGCGGAAAGGCGTGGGCGCCGAGGAAGGTGGTGACGACGCCGACATCCCGTTCCATGCCGAGGCGGCGGGCGGCGCGCAGCATCTTCATTTCGCTGTCGGGATCGAGGCCGTAGCCCGACTTGACCTCGATGGTGGTCACGCCGTCGGCCATCAGCCGGTCGAGGCGCACCAGCGCCTTTGCGACCAGCTCATCCTCGGAGGCGGCGCGGGTGGCGCGCACGGTGGAGGCGATGCCGCCGCCGGCCCGCGCAATCTCCTCGTAGGAGGCGCCGGCAAGGCGGGCCTCGAACTCGCCCGCCCGGTTGCCGGCATAGATGAGGTGGGTGTGGCAGTCGATCAGGCCGGGGGTGATCCAGCGGCCGCCGCAGTCGGTCGTCTCTTCCGCCTCGCCCGCCAGCCCGGCGCGCGGACCGGCATAGGCGATGCGGCCATCCTTCACGGCGACCGCGCCATCGTGCACGAGGCCGAGCCCCGCCGCCCCCGCCGCCATGGTGGCGAGGTGCGCATTGACGAAGACACGGTCGTAGACGGCCGCAGACGGGGAAGCGGGCGGAGAAGCGGGAGGCGCTGACATGGTCGGACCTTCGGAACCAGAGCGACGCGGACGGCCGTCGATTTCGGCGTTGGGGCAAGCTTGCGGTGAAGGCGTCCGTCTGTCAATATGTCTAGGCTTATTTCGATATCCACCGCGAATGCGAGGAGAGCCGGGGCCATGCCGGAGGCAGTTTTCGAGCGGGCGCTGTTGCCGGAGGGCTGGCGGGAAAAGGTGCGGATCGCCTGGGAGGCCGGGCGCATTGCGGCGGTCGAGCCGGATTTCGGCGGCCCGGCGGAAACCCGCATCGCCGGCACGCTGGTGCCGGGCACCGGCAATCTGCACAGCCATGCCTTCCAGCGCGGCTTTGCCGGCCTCACCGAGCGGCGCGGGCAGGCCAGCGATCATTTCTGGACCTGGCGGGAGGCGATGTATCGCTTCGCCGGGGCGATGAACCCGCAGCGCCTGAAGGCCATCGCCGCACTGGCGCAGGTGGAGATGCTGGAATCCGGTTTCACCGCGGTGGCCGAGTTCCATTATGTCCATCACCAGCCGGACGGCCGGCCCTATGACGACCCGGCCGCGATGGCGGTTGCGGTGGCGGAAGCGGCGGCGGAAACCGGCATCGGGCTGACCCTGCTGCCGGTGTTCTATGCCCACGGCGGCTTCAGCGACCGCCCGGCCGGCGAGGGCCAGAAGCGGTTCCTCTGCGATCCCGACCTTTTTGCGCGCATCGTGGAGGGGGCGAAGGCCGCCACCGGCGCCCTTGCCAGCGGTCGCACCGGCATTGCGCCCCATTCGCTGCGGGCGGCAAACGTGGCTGAGCTGCGGCTGCTGACCGCGGCCCATGGCGACGGGCCGGTGCACATCCACATTGCCGAGCAGACGGCGGAAGTGGCCGACTGCGAGGCGGCGACCGGCCGGCGGCCGGTGGATTATCTGTTCGATTCGCTCGACGTCGATTCGCGCTGGTGCCTGATCCACGCCACCCACGTGACGGCGGGCGAGGTGGCGCGCATGGCGGCGAGCGGCGCCGTGGTCGGGCTGTGCCCGGTGACCGAGGCCGATCTCGGCGACGGCCTGTTTCCCGCGGTGGATTACACCACGCTTGGCGGACGCTGGGGCGTGGGCAGCGATTCCAATGTGCTGATCTCGCTGCCGCAGGAACTGCGCCTGCTGGAGCAGGGCCAGCGGCTGCGCGACCGTGCCCGCAACCGCCTGGCAAAGCCGCCGCTTTCCACCGGCCGCACGCTGTTCGAGGCCGCCGCGGCGGGCGGCGCGCAGGCGCTGGGGCTGCCGCTGGGCGTTCTGGCGACGGGCGCCAGCGCCGATTTCGTGGTGCTCGACGACGACCACCCGGCCCTCGTCGGCCGCAGCGGCGACGGCCTGCTGGATGCGTGGATCTTCGCCGCGGCCGGCAATCCGGTGCGCGATGTTTTCGTTGCCGGACGGCAGGTGGTAAAAGACGGTGTGCATGTCGCCCGCGCGGCGGCCGAGGCGGCCTTTGCCGCCGTGGCGCGCGAACTGGCGGCCTGAGAGCGGCTGGCCGGGCCCGAAGGCCTGTGCGGGATTTGCCGGGGCGGGATCTGCTCGTGCGGGTGCGCGGCCATGCACCGATTGCCTGTGCGCGATTTTTGTGCGCGGAATGCCGGTGATGCGCAATTAGGCGGTTGACAGGCGGCGCTTCGCCGATGAGCATTATGTCTAGACAAAGCCCGAGCCGCTTTGTCGGGCCTTGTAACGATCAGAACGAATCCAGAAGGGAAGTCGTCGAAATGAACAGGCGTTTGCTCCTCAAGCTCTCGCTGGCCCTCGGCCTGATGGCTGGCGTTTCCGGCGTTGCAATCGACAGTGCGTCGGCAGACGTACTTGAGAACGTCAAGAAAGCCGGCGTTCTGAAGGTTGGCACCGAGACCGCCTTTGCCCCGTTTGACTTCATCGACGCCGGCAAGCATGTCGGCTTCAACGTCGATCTGTTCGATGAGGTCGGCAAGGAACTGGGCCTGAAGATCGAGTGGGTCACCCTGCCGTGGGATGGCGTGCTGCCGGGTCTGGAAAGCGGCAAGTTCGACATCGTCGCCGGTCCGGCGACCGTGACGAAGGCCCGTCTGGAGCGCTACGACTTCTCCCCGCCGATCGCCGAGGCGACCGTGGCGCTGCTGAAGAAGAAGGGCGATGCCGCCCTTGCCAAGCCGGAAGACATCGCCGGCAAGGCCGTGGGTTCGGGCAAGGCGACCGCCCAGCTCGCCCAGCTGCAGGAATATGCCAAGACCCTGCCGAAGCCGGTGGAAATCAAGGAATATGTCTCGTTCAACGAGGCCTATGCCGATCTCGCCGCGGGCCGCATCGTGGCGGTCGCCAACTCGCTGCCGAACATCGCCTACCTCGCCACCCAGCGTCCGGTGTTCGAGGTGGTGCTGCCGCCGTTCGGCGCGGCCTCCTATTTCGCGTTCCCGGAGCACAAGGGCGCGGAATATGACACGCTCAACAAGGCCGTGAACGACGCCATGCTCAAGCTCAAGGCCGACGGCCGCATGGCCAAGCTGCAGGAGAAGTGGTTCGGCCAGAGCTTCCAGACGCCGGACGACGTCGGAACCCCGAACTTCTGATCGTGCTTTCATCCCCGGCCGTGCCTTCACTGGTACGGCCGGGGATTTTTGTTTTCCGGGCCGGCCGCCGTGCCGCCCGTCCAATCTTCCGAAATGCCAAAGGGTCTCGCTCATGTCGTGGGCGCTTTTCTGGCTGCTGGTCGAGGCCTCCGGAACGACGATCGTCATCAGTGCGATTTCGATCGCCATCGGCTTCGTCATCGCCTCGGTGGTGTGCGCCGGCATGATGTCGTCGAATGCCGCCGCCCGCCGTGCGGGCCGGCTGTTCGTCAGCTTCTTCCGTGGCACGCCGCTTCTGGTGCAGCTGCTGCTCATCTATCATCTGTTGCCGAAGATCGGGTTCGATGTGCCCAGTTCGGTGGCCGCCGTCATCGGCATGTCGCTGTGCACTGCGGCCTATCAGGCCGAAATCCTGCGCGGCGGCTTCGGCGCGGTGCCGCGGGGGCTGATCGAGGCGGCGGATATGTGCGGGCTCGGCGGCTTTGCCACCTTCCGCCGCATCCGCCTGCCGATTGCCGTGCGGCTCACCATTCCGGCGCTGACGAGCGAGGTGATCATGATCCTCAAGGCCTCGTCGCTGGTCTCGGTGGTGGGCGTGATCGAACTCACCCGCATGACGCAGGATCTGGCGGCCTCCACCTTCCTGCCGCTGCCGCTCTATG
>NZ_DAISHT010000223.1:0-5319 GCF_036822375.1 Pseudoxanthobacter sp.
CCGGCGCGGCGCGAAACCGACACCATGGACACCTTCGTCGATTCGTCCTGGTATTTCGCCCGCTTCACCGCCCCCCACGCCGACACCCCGACCGACCGCACGGCGGCCGATGCGTGGCTGCCGGTGGACCAGTATATCGGCGGCATCGAGCACGCGATCCTGCACCTGCTCTATTCGCGCTTCTTCGTGCGTGCGATGCACCGGACCGGGCACATCGGCATCGACGAGCCGTTCGCCGGGCTGTTCACGCAGGGCATGGTGGTTCACGAGACCTACAAGGACATCGAAGGCCACTGGGTTTCGCCGGCGGAAATCGAGATCACCGAGTTCGAGGGCGGCCGCAAGGCCATCCACCTCGAAACCCGGCAGCCGGTGGAGATCGGCCCGATCGAGAAGATGTCGAAGTCGAAGAAGAACACCGTCGACCCCTCCGACATCATCGGCAGCTGGGGGGCGGATACCGCCCGCTGGTTCGTGCTGTCCGATTCGCCGCCCGAGCGCGACGTGATCTGGACCGAGGAAGGCGTGCAGGGCGCCCACCGCTTCGTGCAGCGCGTGTTCCGTCTGGTGGCGGAAAACGCCGCGCGCCTGCCGGCGCCGGGCACCGCGCCCGCGGCCGGCGAGGGCGGCGACATCCGCAAGGCCGCCCACCGCACGCTGAAAGCGGTGGAAGGCGATATCGAGGGCCTCGCTTTCAACCGCGCGGTCGCCCGCCTCTATGAATATGTCAACGTGCTCGCCCGCGCGGCGCAGGACGATGCGGCCGGCAAGGACGGCGCGGCCCTGCGCGAGGGGCTGGAATTCCTCGTCGCCATGATTGCGCCGATGATGCCGCATCTGGCCGAGGAGTGCTGGGCGATGCTGGGCCACGGCACGCTGGTGGCGGAAACGCCCTGGCCGGCGTTCGATGCGGCGCTGACGGTGGAAAACACCGTGGTGCTGCCGGTTCAGGTCAACGGCAAGCGGCGCGGCGAAATCACCGTGTCGCGCGATGCGCCGGCGGCGGAAATCGAGGCCGCGGTGCTGGCGATGGAAGACGTGCAGCGCTACCTTGAGGGCCGCCCGGCCCGCAAGGTCATCGTGGTTCCGCAGAGGATCGTCAATGTCGTTGGATGACCGGAAGGCGCGCCGCCCGGCGGGCGCAATCGAAGACGTCGCGCCGAGCCGCCGCGCCTTTCTGGGCTTCATGGGCCTGACGGGCGCCGCCACGCTGCTGGCCGGCTGTCAGGCCCGCCCGCTCTATGCCGAACTCGGCGCAACCAGCACGGAAGCCAACCGCGAGGTGCAGAGCCAGCTCGCGGCGATTTCCATCAGCGCGGCCGGCACGCGGGCCGATCAGGTGCTGCGCAACGAGCTGATCTATTCCTTCACCGGCGGCGGCGACGAGCAGAAGCCGCGCTACCACCTGCGCTTCATCACCTCCACCACCTCCGCGGCGGTGGCGGTGCAGGTCATGTCGCAGGTGCCGGCCTCGTACCTGCTCACCATGACGGCCAACTTCATGCTGACCGACAACGCCACCCAGCGCACCCTGCTGCGCGGCGTCAGCACCGCCGATGCCTCCTATGACTTCTCCAGCCAGCGCTTTGCCAACCTGCGGGCGCAGATCGATGCGGAGAACCGCGCCGCCAAGGTGATCGCCAGCGACATCCGCATCCGCGTCGCCGCCTATTTCGCCAGCGAACAGCAGAAGCACGGCGGGTGAGGCCGCCCGCGGGGAGAGCCGAGCGATGGCGGCGCTGAAGGGCAACGAGATCGACCGGCTGATTGCCGATCCCCGACGCCTGTCCGGCGTCATCCTCGTCTACGGCCCGGATCAGGGGCTGGTGGCGGAGCGGGCGGCCGCCATCGTGAAGGCGGCGAGCGCCGGCGTGGACGATCCGTTCTCCACCGTGCGCCTTGACGGCGCGGAGGTCGCCGCCGATCCGGCCCGCCTCGACGACGAGGCCCGCACCGTCGCCCTGTTCGGCGGCCGGCGCATCGTGTGGGTGCGCGAGGTCGGCGGCCGGACCATCGAAAACGCCGTGAAACCGCTGCTCGACACGCCGCCCGGCGATGCCGTGGTGGTGATCGAGGCCGGCGACCTGAAGAAGGGCACCGGCCTGCGCAAGCGTGTGGAAGACCACCGCACCGCCCTGGCCGTGCCGTGCTATGCCGATGCGGCGGCCGATCTCGACCGCGTCATTGCCGACGAGGCGAAGGCCGCCGGCCTCAGCGTGGACGACGATGCCCGGCAGGCGCTGCACCTGCTGCTCGGCGCCGACCGCCGGCTGACGCGCTCGGAGGTCGCCAAGCTCTGCCTCTATGCCCGCGGCACCGGGCGGGTGACGCTGGCCGATGTACGCGCCATCGTCGGCGATACCGCCGCCTTCGCCCTTGACGATGCCATCGATGCCGCGCTGAGCGGCGATGTCGCCGGCTTCGCGCGCGAGATGCGCCGCATCGAGGCCTCCGGCACCCATCCGTCCGTGCTGCTGACGGCGGCGCTGCGCCAGCTCCACACCCTTGCCCGCGGCCGCCTCGTGGTCGATGCCGGCGCCACCGCCTCGCAGGCGGTGGAGCGCATGGTTCCGCCGGTGTTCTTCCGGCGCAAGGCAACGGTCGCCCGCATCCTGTCGCTGTGGCCGACGCCAAGGCTGGAAGCCGCCGCCGGCCGCATCGACGAAGCCATCGTCCAGTCCCGCCTCAAGCCGGGCCTCGGCTACGAGATCGCCGCCGAGGCGCTGCTGGCGCTGGGCACCGCGGCGCGGGCGGCGGGGCGGCGCTGACAGACCGCCTTTACAAAGCTATCCCTGCGGGAGCAGGCTTGCGGCATTGACGTTTTCCGTGCGTGCCGATGGCTGCCGCCACTTTCTCCGGACATTTCATCATGCCTCTTTCCTCCTACCCGCGCGATCTTACCGGCTATGGCCGCAACCCGCCGCATCCGCACTGGCCGGGCGAGGCCCGGATCGCCGTGCAGTTCGTGCTGAACTATGAGGAGGGCGGCGAGAACTGCATCCTGCACGGCGATGCGGCCTCCGAGGCGTTCCTCTCCGAAATCGTCGGGGCCCAGCCCTGGCCCGGCCAGCGGCACATGAACATGGAGTCCATCTACGAGTACGGCTCCCGCGCCGGCTTCTGGAGATTGTGGCGTCTCTTCACGGAACGCAACGTGCCGGTGACGGTCTATGGTGTCGCAACCGCCATGGCCCGCAACCCCGAGGCGGTGGCCGCCATGAAGGAAGCCGACTGGGAGATCGCCTCTCACGGCTACAAGTGGATCGACTACAAGGACTATTCCGAGGAAGACGAGCGCGCCCACATGGAAGCGGCGATCCGCATCCACACAGAGGTGACCGGCGAACGCCCGCTCGGCTGGTATACGGGCCGCGCCTCCATCCACTCCACCAAGCTGGCCGCCGAAGAGGGCGGGTTCCTCTACTCGTCCGATACCTACGCCGACGACCTGCCCTACTGGATCGACAGCAGCAAGGGGCCGCACCTCATCATTCCCTACACGCTCGATGCCAACGACATGCGCTTTGCCACCGCGCAGGGCTTCAACACCGGCGACCACTTCTTCCACTACCTGCGCGATAATTTCGACGCACTCTATGCGGAAGGCGAGACCGCGCCGAAGTTCATGAACATCGGCCTGCACTGCCGCCTGATCGGCCGGCCGGGGCGCATCATGGGGCTGGCACGGTTCCTCGATTATGTGCAGGGCCACGACAGGGTGTGGCTGACGCGGCGCATCGATATTGCCCGCCACTGGCACGAACACCACGCGCCGAAGCCCTGAGCCGGCGCCGCAGCGCTGCCATGTCCGCCCCGCATCGCCGCCATCCGCCGGCCGGCGCCGTCGCCCTGTGGCGGGCGCTGCCGCTTGCCCTGCTGCTGGCGGCCGGCGGCCCGGCGCGGGCGCAGGCGCCGCCTGTCGGTCCAACGCAGGCCCCGCCCGCGGCCGTAACGCAGGCCCTGCCCGCGGCCGCAACCGCCCCCGCAGCCGCGCCGGAAGGCGAAGCGATGGATGCGCCGCCGCCCGCGCCGCTGCCCTGGCCGCTGCCGGCGGATGCGGCGGCGAGCGAACCGGCCGGCCGCCTGTTCGGCGCCGCGCCGGGGCCGGCGGCCGGGCCGGTCGCGGCCATCGGCGGCTATGCCCGCGGCTGCCTTGCCGGCGCCGTGCGCCTTGCCGACGACGGCCCCGGCTGGCAGGCGATGCGCCCCGCCCGCAACCGCCATTTCGGCACGCCGGACCTCGTCGCCTACCTGACGCGGCTGGCCGCCGATGCCCCGGCGTTCGGCTATCGCGGCATTCTCATCGGCGACATGTCGCAGCCGCGCGGCGGGCCCATGGCGACCGGCCATGCCAGCCACCAGACCGGGCTCGATACCGACCTGTGGTACGATCCGATGCCCGGTCATGTGCAGAGCCGCGACGAGCGCGAAACCCGCGCCGCCACCTCGCTGCTGCTGCCCGGCGCGCGCGAACTCGATCCGGCGAAATGGAGCCCGGCGCTCGGCGCCTTCGTGCGCCGGGCGGCGCGCGACCCGGCGGTTGAACGGGTGTTCGTGCATCCGGCGCTGAAGGCGTGGCTGTGCGCATGGCCGGCGGCCGGCGAAGGCGGCGGGCGCGGCTGGCTTGCGCGGGTGCGCCCCTACTGGGGCCATGACGATCACCTTCACGTGCGCCTTGCCTGCCCGCCCGGCATGGCCGCGTGCCGGCCGCAGGCCCCGCCGCCGCCGGGCGACGGCTGCGACGCAACCCTTGCATGGTGGTTCACCGACGAGCCGTGGACCCCGGCCGTGCCCCCGCCGCCGCCAAAGCCGCCGGTGATGCTGGCCGACCTGCCGCCGGCCTGCGCCGGCGTGCTCGCCGCACCGTGAAGCCCTGTGCGGGCGGGCCCGCCGCACCCTGAAACCCTGTGCGGGCGGGCCCGCCCCGCTCTGAAACCCTGCGCCGGCGGGCCCGCCGCGCCCGGAGGCAAACCCCGCCCGCGACCTTGCAGCCGGGGAAAGCGGGCTGTGCCGCAGCCGCCGGGCCACACTGTCGCCCCAATTCTTGCGCCCCCTTGGCGCGGGGAGCAGGCAGGAGCAGGAATGCGGTCCCTCAGGGGCAGGCTTTCTCTCGTCCGGATGGCAGACGCCGGCACAACCACCGGCCCGGCCGGGCGAAGATGGCCTGTAGACCGCGCGTTAACTCTTCGGTAAGCCTTCCGGGGTTCTATCCTGATGGGTGCGTTACCGGTGGCGCGTACCGGTCGAATTCATCTGGTTTTCACCCCCAAACGGGCAACCCGACACAGAGCGGCAGGAGACGATGCAGGTACGCAGGCT
>NZ_DAISHT010000224.1:0-5308 GCF_036822375.1 Pseudoxanthobacter sp.
CACGGCAACACCCGGGCGCGCGCCGGAACCGGCGACGCCGGCCGGCATCAGCGTCAGCATTGCAAGTGCGAACAGCGCCAGGCGGGAGTGCATGGCCCTTTATGACCCCGGCCGGCCGCAAGGTCAAAGCCATTTGCAGGGCGAGCCCGCCGGCAGATGCACCCCTGCCCCGCCGCCCGCGGGCCGGGTCCGCCCCCGGTGCAGCCGCGCCGGCAACGCGAATCCGCCTGCCGGATCAGGCCCCAAACGCAAACTGCGCACCCGGTCCGAAGCCCGGATGCGCAGCCTGAAATCCGTCTTCAGCCAGCCCGCAGGGCCAGCCGGCCAATCAGCCCTGACGCGCCTTGTAGCGCGGAGCCTTCTTGTTGATGATGTAGATACGGCCCTTGCGGCGCACAAGGCGGTTCTCGCGGTGGCGCGTCAGCAGGGACTTCAGCGAGTTCTTGATCTTCATCGGTCGTGTTCCGTCACGGTACGTCGAGCATCCTCGGTCTCAAGTCGCACCGGAAGAAGCCCTGAGGGAATCGGCGGACCACCGGATTGCCAGCCAGAGGCCGGCACGCCTGCGGTACATTCGGCCGGGGTTTTAAGAGAGGGAGGGGCTTCCTGTCAACGCCGCGGGCCACGATTCCGCCACCGGCGTGCTGTTTCGCTGCCTAACCGGCGTCGCCGTCGTCGCCGGCGCTCAGCGGCCGGCCGGCAATCACATAGCGGCCGGAGAGCCAGCGGCTGAGATCGACATCGGCGCAGCGCGCCGAACAGAACGGGTGATGCTCCTTCACCGCCATCTTGCCGCAGATCGGACACGGTTTCATACGCCGCTCCACGGTCTTTTCCGTGCCTGCGCGCTTTTCCGCGTCTGCACCGGTCTCGTCGGCCGTCATAGCAGTCCCTCCGCCCACGTTGCCGTCACCGGATAGCCGGCTCCGGCAAGCAGTGTGGCCGTCTCGTAGAGCGGCAGGCCGACGACGCCATAGTGGGAGCCGATGATTTCGATGACGAAGGCCGCCGCCCGGCCCTGAATGGCATAGCCGCCGGCTTTGCCCTGCCATTCGCCGGAGGCGACATAGGCTTCGGTTTCGGCGCGCGACAGCCGCTTGAACTTCACCCGCGTCTCGGTGCGCCGCTCGCTGACGCGGCCGGACGGTGCAATCAGACACACCGCCGTGACGACGCGGTGCGTGCGGCCGGACAGGCGCTCAAGGCAGGCGTGGGCCTCCTCGGTGGTCTCCGCCTTGGGCAGCACACGGCGGCCGGTGGCGACCACCGTATCCGCCCCCAGCACATAGGGCCGCGTGCGGCTTTCGGCATGGTAGCGCTCGCGCGCCACTTCCGCCTTGCGGCGGGCAAGGCGCACCGCCAGCGCCACCGGGGTCTCGCCGTCGTCCGGCGTCTCGTCCAGTTCGGCCGGGAAGAGATGCTCCGGCACGATGCCGATCTGTTCCAGAAGCGCAAGGCGCCGGGGCGAGCCGGAGGCGAGCACGAGCGGGGGACGGGTGGTCATCAGGCAGAGCTTTCCGGTTGGTCGCCGCCGCCCTCCGCCGGAGGATGCGGGCAGCACGGTTCCCTATCCTCTAGCCAATGGCGGGCGGGAAGAAAACCGCCCGCGGCGCGGCGGCTGCCCGTCATTCGCCGAGCAGCGGCTTCATCGGCAGGCCGAACCGGCGGCGGATGCGCATTTCAAGATCGCGCCGGACGCCGCGGTAGGCATCCATGATCTGGTTGCGCGAGCCCATGGTCGCGGTCGGATCGTAGATCGGCCAGTATTCCACCTCCACGGCCTCCGCCCGCGTCAGGTCGAGCACCTGATGGTGCGCCTCCGGCGTGAGCGTGACGACGAGATCGAAATTGGTGTCGGCCAGGTCTTCCAGCGAGATCGGACGGTGGCCGGCGATGTCGAGGCCCACCTCGGCCATCACCGCCACCGCGAACGGGTCCTTTTCGCCGGGCCGCACCCCGGCCGAACGCACATAGACGCTGCGGCCCGCCAGGTGCCGGGCCAGCGCGGCGGCCATCGGCGAGCGCACCGCGTTGTGGCGGCAGACGAACAGCACGGCCCCCGGCCGGCCCCCCGGCGGGCGCTCCGTCTCGTCCGGGGCGGGGTCCGCCGGCGCCATCCTCACCCCTTCCAGTGCAGCGCGCAGATCAGGGTGAAGAGCCGTCGCGCAGTATCGAAATCGATCGCGATCTTGCCTTCCAGCCGCTCCATCAGCAGCCGCGAACCCTCGTTGTGGATGCCGCGCCGGCCCATGTCGATCGCCTCGATCTGGCTGGGCGTGGCAGTGCGGATCGCCTGATAATAGCTGTCGCAGATGAGAAAATAATCCCGCAGGATCGAACGGAACGGGTTCAGCGACAACACATGGGTGATGACCGGCGCGCCCGCCTCGTCGGCGATCTCCATCACAAGGCGGCGCTCGCGGATCGACAGCGTCAGCCGGTAGGGACCGCGGTCGTGGCCCACGGGCGCAAAGCGGTTTTCCTCGATGAGATCGAAGATCGCCACCGCGCGCTCGTGGTCGATATCTGCCGTGGCACGGGCGATGGAGGCCTCGTCCAGCACCACGGCCACAAGGCGGGCCCTGTTGTCCGCTGCCGGTGCCGGGCAGCCTGCCGCCGCCGCTTCCGCCCCCTCGTCCGCCATTCTGGTCTTGTCCCGGGTCAGAGATTGAGTCGGATGCCGACCGAGCGGCCGTGGGCGTCGAGCCCCTCGGCGCGGGCCAGCATCATCGCCGCGCTGCCGAGCATCCGCAGGCTGTCGGCGTCGCAGCGCAGAATCGAGGTGCGCTTCATGAAGTCCAGCACGTTGAGGCCGGACGAGAAACGCGCCGAACGGGCCGTCGGCAGCACATGGTTGGGGCCGCCGACATAGTCGCCGATCGCCTCCGGCGTGTAACGGCCGAGGAAAACCGATCCGGCGTTGCGCACCATGGCGAGCAGGGCTTCCGGCTCGTCGATGGCCAGTTCCAGATGCTCCGGCGCCAGCTGGTCGATCAGCGCCGGGGCCTCGCCCAGATGCCGCACGATGATCGTGGCACCATAGTCGCGCCAGCTTGCGCCCGCCACCTCGCCGCGCGGCAGGCGGGCAAGCTGGTGGGCCACCTCGCGCTCCACCTGGGTTGCGAACACCACGTCGTCGGTGATGAGGATCGACTGCGCGGCGGCATCGTGCTCGGCCTGCGCCAGCAGGTCGGCGGCGATCCACGCCGGATTGTTCTCGCTGTCGGCCACCACCAGCACTTCGGAGGGGCCGGCGATCATGTCGATGCCGACCGTGCCGAACACCTGCTTCTTGGCGCACGCCACATAGGCGTTGCCGGGGCCGACGATCTTGTCCACCGGCCGGATCGTCTCGGTGCCGTAGGCGAGTGCCGCCACCGCCTGCGCCCCGCCGACGCGGTAGACCTCGTCGATGCCGGCGATGCGCGCCGCCGCCAGCACCAGCGGGTTGATGACGCCGCCCGGCGCCGGCACCACCATGACGAGCCGCTCCACCCCGGCAACGCGGGCGGGAATGGCGTTCATCAGCACCGAACTCGGATAACTGGCGGTGCCGCCCGGCACATAAAGCCCGACGGCCTCGATCGCCGTCCAGCGGTGGCCGAGTTCCACGCCGAAATCGTCGGTGAAACGGTCGTCTTCCGGCCGCTGGCGGCGGTGGTAGCTCTCGATGCGGTCGCGGGCGAACAGCAGCGCCTCGCGCGTGCCGTCGTCGACGGCGGCCTCGGCCGCATCCATCTCCTCCGCCGTCACGGCAAGGCCGAGGGCGGCAAGGTCGACCCGGTCGAAGCGGGCGGAATAATCGATCAGTGCCTTGTCGCCGCCGGCGCGCACGCCGGCAACGATGTCGGCCACCGCGGCATCGACATCGACCGACACCTCGCGCTTGGTGGTGAGCAGAGCCCGGAAGCGCGCCTCGAAATCGGGCTGTCGGGTGGAGATGCGAATAGCCAAGTCAACCTGCCAACCAGGTCAGCGTTGCAACAAAACCGACCGGCTCTGCCGCCTGTCCTCGGAGCCGGATCGGGCCGGTTCAGCCGGCGCTTCTGTGATCGGGGCGCCGGCGGGCGGTCCATGCGCCGCCAAGGTCCGTCAGCCGCGCCTCGATGCACTCAACGGTGAGACGAATGCGGCCACCGCCGGCAAAATGCAAGGTGACGATACCGCCCGGTGCTCCGGTCTCGGCAAAGGTCACCGCCAGCAGCACCGAAACAGGCCCCGTGTCGCCCGGATGCACACCCTGCGCGGCAACGCCGGTCACACGGTCGAACTGCAGCACGGCGCTGTGGCGCTCGTCGGTTGCCGCATCGCCCGTCACCGCGCCTTCCCAGGCGAAGCGGTTGAGCGGCAGCACGAAGCGTCCGTCGCCCTTCAGCCAGCGACCGAGGCCGGGCCGGGTGACGGCATCCTGCACATGGGCGGAGAGCACCGCGAGGTCTTCCGCATCGAGCGCGGCCAGCCTGAGTAAATCCATGGGATCGCCAACGGGTATGGGGTCGCCAACGGGTTTCGGCAGCAACGGGTTAGTAGTAACGGGCTTCAGCAGCAAGGGTTCGTTGTGACGGGGTCTGACGGCGACAACCCGGCAGCCACGGGTTGCACCCGCCGTTCCCCGCCCCTGCGGGGGTAGTTAGTCCCTTCGCCGCACCCCTGCAAGTCGCTGCCCCCTGCAAGTCGCTGCTCCCTGCAAGTTACCGCCCCCTGCAAGTCGTCGCGCCGGCACAGGCCGCCCCGGCCGGCGCCGCCCTTCAGCCGGAGATGCGCTCGATCTGCGCGCCGCAGCGCGACAGCTTGTCCTCCAGCCGCTCGAAACCGCGGTCGAGGTGGTAGACGCGGTTCACGGTGGTCTCGCCTTCCGCCGCCAGCGCGGCGATGACGAGGGAGACGGAGGCGCGCAGATCGGTCGCCATCACCTGCGCCCCCTGCAGCCGCGGCACGCCGGTCACCGTTGCCGTCTCACCGTCAAGCCGGATATCGGCGCCAAGGCGGGCCAGCTCCTGCACATGCATGAAGCGGTTCTCGAAGATGGTCTCGGTGATGTGCGACACCCCTTCCGCCCGCGTCATCAGCGCCATCAGCTGGGCCTGCAGATCGGTCGGGAAGCCGGGGAACGGCTCGGTCGTCACATCCACCGGGCCGATGCCGTGGCCGTTGCGGGTCACGCGGATGCCGCTGTTGGTGGCGGTCACGCCGATGCCGGCCTCGTGCAGCACGTCGATGGCCGACGACAGCAGGTCCGGCGAAGCGCCCTCAAGCGTCACGTCGCCGCCGGTCATGGCCACCGCCATGGCATAGGTGCCCGTCTCGA
>NZ_DAISHT010000225.1:0-1257 GCF_036822375.1 Pseudoxanthobacter sp.
AGGTGTGGCTGTCGCCGCACACGATGGTCATGCCCGGCAGGGTGAAGCCCTGCTCGGGGCCGACGATGTGCACCACGCCCTGACGCTTGTCGAAGGGGTCGTAATATTCGATGCCGAACTCGGCCGCGTTCTCGCCCAGCGTTTCGATCTGGAGCGCGGATTCGGCATCCTCGATGCCTTTGGTGCGGTCGGTGGTGGGCACGTTGTGGTCGACGACGGCCAGCGTGCGCTGCGGGGCGCGCACCTTGCGGCCGGTCATGCGCAGCCCCTCGAAGGCCTGCGGGCTCGTCACCTCGTGCACCAGATGACGGTCGATATAGAGAAGCGCGGTGCCGTCGGGCTGAATGTCAACGACGTGATCGTCGAAGATCTTGTCGTACAGGGTCCGGGCCTTGGCCATTTCCGCGCCTCCACACATGGGTGAGGGGGGTGAACACCACCGCCCTCGCTCTTTCAGCCGTCCATATAGGAAAAAGCCGCGGTCGTCGGAAGGGCCGCGGCATTCCTCGTTTGGGGCTGGTCTTTAGCGCTTCCAGAGTGCGGAGAAAAGGCCCGGATTGCGCGACGGCTGCGAAATAGCCTTGCGCCGGCCCCGGCGCGCTGCTCCCTTTGTTGCCCTGACAGGCTGCGGGAGGGCAGGAAATGGAACTGTGGCTGGGGGTGGCCGCCGTCGTGGTGTTCGTGCTTTACGGCATCAGCGTCTACAACCGCCTTGTCGCCCAGAAGGCGCGGGTGGAGGAGGCGTGGTCCGACATCACGGTGCAGATGAAGCGCCGTTACGACCTGATCCCCAATCTGGTGGAAACGGTGAAGGGCTATGCCGCCCACGAGCGCGGCACGCTTGAGGCCGTGGTCGCGGCGCGCAACCGCGCCGCCGCCGCCGGCGCCACGCCGGCCGAGCGCGCCGCTGCCGAAAATGCCCTGCAGGGCACGCTGCGCCAGCTGTTCGCCCTTGCCGAGGCCTATCCCGATCTCAAGGCCAACCAGAATTTCCTGTCGCTGCAGGAAAGCCTGAGCGAGATCGAGGCCCACATCAACGGCGCCCGGCGGTTCTATAACGGCGCGGTGCGCGATCTCAACGTCAGCGTCCGTTCGTTCCCGCCCACCGTCATCGCGCGGATGTTCGGCTTTGCCGAGGCGCAGTATTTCGAGCTGGACGAGGAAGAGCGCGCGGCCGTGGCCGTGCCGCCGAAGGTGACGTTCTGATGTATCGGCGTGCCTCCGGGGCCTGTGCGCCGGCCTTTGCCCCGGCGCTGG
>NZ_DAISHT010000225.1:1357-5275 GCF_036822375.1 Pseudoxanthobacter sp.
GCTGCTCGTCGCGGCGTTCGTGGCGCTGTTCTCGCCGGCGGCGCAGGCGGGCGGCAGCGAGCGCATCCTGTCTTTCCTTGCGGATGTGCGCCTTGAGCCGGACGGCACGGTTGCCGTGCGCGAGACGCTGCAGGTGCGCGCCGCCGGCGAGGATATCGTTCATGGCATCTATCAGGACTTCGCCCGTGTCCGTGCCGCGGGCTACGGGCGCGAGCGGGTGGGCCTGACCGTCACGCAGGTGATGCAGGACGGTGCGCCGGCCGACTGGCACACGGCGCGGGAAGGCGAGGCCACCCGCCTCTATGTCGGTTCCGCCGACGAGACGGTGGAACCCGGCCTGCACACCTATCGCATCGACTACCGGCTGACGGGGCTGATCGATTTCTTCCCCGGCCATGACGAGCTCAACCTCAACGTCACCGGCAACGGCTGGGCGTTCCCGATCGACCGGGCGGAACTGCGGCTGAGCCTGCCGGCGGGCGGCACCATCACGGCTCTGGCCGGCTATACCGGTGCGGCCGGCGGGCAGGGACAGGATTTCACCGCCGCCCGCCCGGCCGCCGGCGAGGCCGTGGTGCGCACCACCCGGCCGCTCGAACCGGGCGAGGGCCTGACCGTCGCCGTCGCCTTTCCCAAGGGCGTCGTGGCGGAACCGGGGCCGCTCGCCCGTGCCGTGCGGATTTATCTGCCGGCGATCATCGCCATCGGCGGCCTTGGCCTCGTGACCGCCTATTATGGCGTTGCGTGGCGGCGCGTCGGGGTCGATCCGCCGGCCGGGCCGGTCATTCCGGTCTACCGGCCCACGCTGCCGCCCCACGCCATGCGCTTCATCGAGCGCACCGGCTACGACAGCGCCTGCCTGACCGCGGCGGTCATCGACCTTGCCGTCAAGGGGCACCTGCGCATCGAGGGACAGGAGAGCGGCCCGCCGCACCTGACGCGGACCGAAGGCGGCCGCCGGCCGCCGGGCGAGGGCGAGGCGGTGGTGCTGAAGTTCCTGTTCCCGGAGGGCGGGGGAAGTGTGGACCCGGCACGCGACCAGACCCGCATCGCCCGCACCGGCAAGGCGCTGGCCGGCTTTCTCCGCGGCCGGTTCCTGCGCGCCTTCATCGTCAACAACCGTGTCTGGTTCGCTGCCGGCGCCGCGCTGACGCTGGCGGTGTGGGTGGCAACGGCGCTGGTGGTGGCCGATCCGGCGGCGGTCGTCGCCGAGGCCGGCGGCACGGCGCTGCTGACGGTCGGGCTGCTGGTCGCCGGCGGCACGGCGCTGCAATCCTGGAGGGCGCTGTTCGCCGGCCGCTTCGCGGCGCTGCCGGCGGCGCTGGTGACCAGCGTGCTGGCGCTGGCGATGACCGGCGTGTGGCTGTTCACCGGCCTCGGCCTGATGCTCGATGTCGGGCTTGCGGCCTCGGTGGCGCTGGTGGCGGGTGTTGCCGTCAACCTGCTGTTCTTCCGCCTCCTGCAGCGTCCGACGGCCGCCGGGCGGGCGGCGCTGGACGAGATCGCCGGCACGCGGCTCTATCTGACGGTTGCAGAGGCGGACCGGCTGAAATTCCACAATCCGCCGGACCGCACGCCCGCCCATTTCGAGGAAATGCTGCCCTATGCGGTGGCGCTGGGGGTGGAAACGGCGTGGTCCGCCCAGTTCGGGGCGGTGCTGGCCGGCGCGGCGGCCGGGGCGGCAGCGGCGGCGATGCCGCAGCCCGGCTGGTATTCCGGCCCGGGCTGGGGCGGCGACGGCTGGCGCAACGTGGGCCGCGGCATCGGCGGGTCGCTGGCCTCGGCCGAGCTTGCCGGCCTGCGCTCTCTGGCGGCCGCGCGCGCGGCGGCCTCCGGCAGCGGGGCGGCCTTCGGGGGCGGTTTCTCCGGTGGCGGCGGCGGCAGTTCCGGCGGCGGCGGCTGGTAGGGGCCGTCAGCGCACGCGGCCGGAGGCCAGCACGGCGAGCGCGGCGAGGAGCGAAAGGGCGGCGGCGATGAGGCCGGCCACCCACCAGCCGGCGAAACTGACGGCGGCGGCGATGAGCGGCGGGCCGATCATCGAGCCGGAGGCGCCGAACTGGGCGATCAGCCCGTTGCCGAGCGCAACGCCGCGCGGGCCCTTGGCCAGCACCGGAATGCGGCCGAACAGCACCGCCGGCGCAATGCCGGCGACCGCGTTGAGGCCGACGATGGCGGCGGCGGCCGTCATCCACTGGCCGGCGCCGATGAAGGCCGCGAGGGCGAAGGCGCCCGGCACGACGAGCCCGAAGGCGGCAAGGCGCAGCGGCGGCACGCCGCGGGCCAGCGCCGTGGCGGCCACCATCGAGCCCGGAATGTTGGCGAGCGAGGCAACGGCAGCGGCAAGGCCGGCGGCGGTGGCATCGAGGCCGAAGCGGTCGACCAGAAAGCCCGGCGTGAGCGCCAGAACGCCGACGCCGACGAGGGCGTAGAGCCCGAACCCGAACGCCGTCAGCCACAGCGCCGGCGAGGGAGCGCCGTCCGCGCCGGCGGCCGGGGCCGGGCTGCGGTCGGCGCCGGCGGCGGCGGGCGGCCTCAGGCGCAGGCCGGCCACCGTCAGCAGCAGCGCGGCCGCGGCGCCGGCCAGCGGCACCGCCCGCCAGCTGAGAGCTTCCGCCAGCGGCGCGGCCAGCGCGGTGCCGATGGCCAGTCCCACCGGCACGAACGTGCTCCACAGCGCCATGGCGGCATCGCGGCCCGCGCGCCCGGCCAGCGCGGTGATGAGGGTGGGGGCGGCGACGGTGATGGCGAGATAGCCGAGGCTCTCCGCCGCGCGCCAGCCCATCAGGGCGCCGGCATCGCCGGCCAGCGCCTGCCCGGCCCCGGCGACGGCGAGAATCGCGGTGCCGGCAATCAGGCTGGCCCGCGCGCCGATGCGCCCGACAGCCATGCCCGCGACGAAGCCGAACAGCGCGCCGGAGGCCTCGATCAGCGAGGTGAGGCCGGCGGCGAGGGTCAGCGACAGCCCCAGTTCGCGCTGCAGCAGCGGGATGAGGCCGGCAAAGCGGCCGAGAGTGGCGGCCGCCAGCACGCCGAGCCCGTAGACGAACACGATCTGCGGCCAGGGCACGCGGGTTGCGGACAGAGCGGGCGAGGGGACGGGCGGCATGGGCGCTACCGGGCGGTTCGTCGACCAGCGGAAGGGGCCGGAGCAACGGGAGGGGCCGGACCAACGGCAGAGGCTGGACCAGCGGAAGAGGCTGCCCCGCCCTTAGCGCGCCGCGGCGCCGCAGCCCATGCCTAAATTAGGCAGCCGGACCGGCCGGCGGCGGCTGTTCGCCCCACGACACGGTCGTGACCAGCCGCGCAAGGCTGCCGTCTTCAAGGCGCAGGCGCTCCCAGCTCATCCAGCCCGGCCGGATGCGCAGGTCGGGATCCGCGTTGGCGCCGGTATAGAAGACGAGGCGCGGGGCGACGGGCTCGTACCAGCCCTGATCCGGCAGGCGTGCCTCGGCAGCGCGAATCTCGTCGCTGGCATAGCGCAGCAGCCGCTCACCGAGGTGAATGTCGAGCGGCGAGGTCCATTCCGCCACGCGGGCCGGGGAAGCGGCAAGCAGGCGGTGGGTGATGTCGCAGATGAGATGCACCGGCTCGCCGGCCTGCGATACCAGACGCTTCAGCGCCCGGTCGGCTCCGGGGCCGGCCGGGGCGGCAAGGAGGCGCTCCAGCGCTGCGGCCTCGCGGCCTTCCGGCCGGCCGATGCCGCGTTCCCAGCGCGATACGGTGGTCTGGTCGACGCCCAGCATTTCTGCAACGGCGGCCTGCTTCAGGCCCCGCATCGCCCGCAGGCGCTTCAGGGCGCGCCCGGGATGTGACATCATAAGGCTCCTTGTGCCGGCAAAAGGCTGCGCCGCCGGCCGGCTGCCGTCAAGGCCCCGCCGGCGAGGGGCGGACCGGGGCCGGTGCGTGACGGGGCCGGTC
>NZ_DAISHT010000226.1:0-5272 GCF_036822375.1 Pseudoxanthobacter sp.
GCCACGGGCGCCGGCAGCCGCCGGGCGTTCAGCCGGCCGGCGGCAGGAAGGCGGCAAGCCGTTCGCGCACCGCCGGCGGCAGCCGCCGGGCACGGCCCTCCAGAGTGATCACCACCACCGTCACCTCGGCGCTGACCAGAACGCGGCCGGCCTGCGGCCCGCCGGCCAGCACCACCTGCTGCACCAGCGTCAGCCGCGCCCC
Organism: Pseudoxanthobacter sp.; assembly: GCF_036822375.1. Classification (NCBI taxonomy): domain Bacteria; kingdom Pseudomonadati; phylum Pseudomonadota; class Alphaproteobacteria; order Hyphomicrobiales; family Segnochrobactraceae; genus Pseudoxanthobacter; species Pseudoxanthobacter sp. Next base: position 203 of record NZ_DAISHT010000226.1, read on the forward strand.
GGCCAGCCCGGAGAAGCGCGTCTCCACCATCACCACATCATCGATGCGCGCCGGCGCCAGAAAATCGAGCGTCATCGCCCGCACGGCGAAAGCCAGCGGCTCGCCGGTTTCCCCGGCCGCCAGCGCCGTGTGCATCACGCCGGCAAGGCGCAGGAAATCGCTGCGGCCGCGCTCCATGAAGCGCAGGTAGCTGGCGTGGTAGACGATGCCGGAAAAATCGGTGTCCTCGTAATAGATGCGCACCGGCAGGCGATGGCAGATGCCTTCGATGGCGCCGGCAAGGTGCGTGCCGGTGTCTGCGCCGCGCTGCTGGCTGCCGTTGCTGTCCGCTGTGCTCATCGCCTGCCCTTTCCGACGCGCCTGCTGCCGGTCCCGCCCCGCCGGCCGGAACCCCTGCAGCGCCGTTTGTGCCGCCGGCCCGCCCGCACCGCAACCGGCTTCTGGCCGCATGTCCCCCCGCGGGATGCCACCGTCTGGCACCGCACCTGCATGCCTGCGGGCGGAAAACACACCGGTTGCAGGCCGGTCAGCACAGGAACGCTCCCATGACGCAGCCGGCCGGCGACTGGTATGCCCGCGAAGCGGTTGCGCCCGGCATAACCCGGCTGTGGGAGCCGGCGGTGCACCGCTTCTTCCGTGCCAACATCTTCCACGTCCGCGGCCGCGAGGCCGATCTCGTGGTGGATTTCGGCATGGGCCTCGCGCCGCTGCACCCGGCGCTGGGTCTGACCGCCGGCAAGCCGGTGATCGCCGTCGCCACCCACAGCCATGCCGACCATATCGGCGCCTTCCACGCCTTCGACATCCGCGCCGGCCATCCGGCGGAAGCCGGCATCTTTGCCGGGGTGGCCGATGCCGCAACGCTCGCCCACCTGTTCCGCGACCAGCCGGAGCCCGTAACCGCCCTGCCCCATGCCGGCTGGCTGGCGGGCGGCTTCCGCCTCAGCCCCGCGCCGCTGACGCTGCCGCTCGGCGAGGGCGCCGTCGTCGATCTCGGCGACCGCCGCTTCACCGTGCTGCACCTGCCGGGCCATTCCCCCGGCTCCATCGGCCTTCTCGACAGCACCGGCGGCGATTTCTTCACCGGCGACGCGCTCTATCAGGGTCAGCTCGTGGACGACGTGCCCGGGGCCGACATTCCCGCCTATTGCCGCACGATGGCCCGGCTCGCCGCCCTCGATGCCGGGCGCGTTTTCGGCGGGCACGGACCGGTCATCGACGGCGCCGCGATGCGGGCCATTGCCCGCCGCTATGTCAGCGAACGCACCGGGGCGGCCTGAGCGGCCGCGACGGCCCTTTATCGCGGCCTTGTGGCTGCCTATATGCGGCGTTATTCCACTTTCGTCCGCCACAGCCCCTTCGTGCCCGCCTGCTGCCGGGCGGCACCCGGGAAGGGGACGGCGATCAGGGAACGTCAGGCATCCCTGGCTTCAAAGGGCTCTTTTCATGACGAACGCAGACGCTTCCTCCGCCACCGCCGGCCGTATTCCGGTGACTGTGCTGACCGGTTTTCTCGGCGCCGGCAAGACCACGCTGCTTAACCGCATCCTCACCGAAGACCACGGCAAGCGCTATGCCGTGATCGTCAACGAATTCGGCGAGATCGGCATCGATGCGGAGCTTCTGGTCGACACCGACGAAGAAGTGTTCGAAATGAACAACGGCTGCATCTGCTGCACCGTGCGCGGCGACCTGATCCGCACCGTTGAAAACCTGCTGAAGCGCCGCGGCGCCTTCGACGCCATTCTGGTCGAGACGACCGGGCTGGCCGACCCCGCGCCGGTGGCGCAGACCTTCTTCATGGACGACACGGTGCGTCAGGCCGCGGCGCTCGATTCGGTGGTGGCGGTGGCCGATGCCCGCCATCTGGTGCTGCGCCTTGCCGACACCGAGGAAGCTGCCCGCCAGATCGCCTTTGCCGATATCGTGCTGCTTAACAAGACCGACCTCGTCACCCCCGACGAACTGAAGGCCGTGGAAGCGCGCATCCGCGGCGTCAATCCGTTCGCCACCATCTACCGCACCGAGCGCTGCTCCCTGCCGCTCGACCGGATTCTCGACCGCGGCGCATTCGATCTCGACCGCATCCTCAGCCTCGACCCGAGCTTCCTCGACGAAGCCCACGACCATGATCACGACCACGATCATGTCTGCGGGCCGGACTGCGACCACGATCACCACCACCATCACGACCACGATCACGATCATGACCACCATCATGATCACGATCATCCGAGCCACATGGAGGCCGCCGGCATCTCCTCGGTGTCGCTGACCGCCGGCGATCTCGACCCGGCCACCTTCTTCCCGTGGATCCAGCAGGTGACGCAGAAGAACGGGCCGGACATCCTGCGCCTCAAGGGCATTCTCGCGTTCGTCACCGATCCGCAGCGCTATGTGGTGCAGGGCGTGCACATGATCATCGAGGGCGATCACCAGCGCGACTGGGCGCCGGGCGAGGCGCGGCGGAGCCGGCTGGTGTTCATCGGCCGCAATCTCGACCGCGATGCCCTGAAGGCCGGCTTCGAAGCCTGTCAGGCAGCCTGAGGACGGCCCGTGGCGACACTGACCCCCTGCTCTTTTGACAGCTTCGTGGTGGCGGCCGGCTTTCTCGGCACCACGCCCGCCTTTGCGCTCGGCGACGGCACCGTGCGGCTCGGCACCGGCGAGGCCTCCCGCACGGTCGCGGCCCACGCCGGCGGCCTGCTGGCCGCCGTGCCGACGCAGGACCGCAAGGCCCTCATCACCGGCGGTGACGACGGCCGCGTTGTGCGCGTGACCGCCGACGGCACGGCGACGGAACTCGCCCGCCGCGAGCGCAAGTGGATCGACCGTCTGGCGGCCGGCCCCTCCGGCGCGGTGGCCTTCGCCGCCGGCCGCACCGCATGGGTGCGCCTTGCCGACGGCACCGAGAAGACCTTCGAGCACCCGCGCGCGGTCGGCGGCCTCGCCTTCGCCCCCAAGGGCCTGCGCCTTGCCGTGGCGCGCTATGACGGCGTGACGCTGTGGTGGGTCAACACCGCCGGCGATCCGCTCAGCCTTGAGTGGAAGGGCATGCACAACACCGTCACCTTCTCGCCCGACGGGCGCAACGTGGTGACGGTGATGCAGGAAAATGCCCTGCACGGCTGGCGGCTGACCGACAGCAAGCACATGCGCATGACCGGCTATCCCACCCGGGTGCGCTCCATCGACTGGTCGGTGAAAGGCCGCCTTCTGGCCACCGCCGGTGCGCCGGCGGCGGTGCTGTGGCCGTTCCATTACAAGGACGGCCCCATGGGCAAGGCCCCGGTGGAACTGGGCTTCCGCCAGAACGTGATGGCAACCGCCGTTGCCTGCCACCCGGAGGACGAGGTCGTGGCCATCGGCTATTCCGACGGCGGCATCGTCGCCGGTCGCATTGCCGACGGTGTGGTGGCCATGCTGAAGGAAGGCGACGGTTCGCCGGTGAGCGCGCTCACCTGGCATCCCGACGGGCTGGAACTGGCATTCGGCACCGAAGCCGGCGGCGCCGGACTGATCGACATCCGCTCCTGAGACGCGCGCCCGGGGGCCGCGCTTCCGAAGCGTTTCTGCGCCGGCGGCGGCCCCCGCCGCCGGCCGCCATTATGCGGCACCGTGTTTCATCCGGCCGGCGATCGGTGCCAGAGTGTCGCAGGCTTGTCCGCGGCCGGCCGGGCGATTCGCCGGCCGCAGCCCCGTCGAGACAGAGGGAACCCCCAATGGCATTGCGCACAACCGTTCTGCGCGGCCTTGCCGTTGCCGCGGCGCTGGTGGCGGGGGCGCTGTTCTCGCAGCTTCCCGGCTTCGGCGATGTCTATCGCGCTCAGTTGCCGGCCACGCTTTCCGGCCTTCAGGACCGCATTCAGCGCTTCGACACGCAGGCCCGCGCCGGCGGGCTGGAGCCGGTGGAGGCCATTCAGGCGATGCTGACCAGCGTCGACATGGCCCAGCGCAGCCGCGGCGAACAGATGGCCGCCACGGCCGCCCGCATCCGCGTGCTGGAAGCGCAGGAAGAGGCGTTCCGCAGCGCCAACCCGTTTGTCCGTCTCGCCGCCGTGGTCATGCATTTCGACCCGCCGCTGATGAGTGCGGCGCTGGCCGCCTTCACGCCGGCCTTCCCCGCCACGCTGCCGGCGGCGATGAGCGGCGTTGCCGGTTTCAGTCTGGCACTTCTGGTTTTCTGGCTGCCCTTCCGCCTGACGCGCCCCGCCGGGGCCCGCACGCTGCCCCCCCGCCCGCTGCCCCCCGGCCGGCCGCGGTTCTGACGCAAACCGGCTTTTCCCCAGCCGGCGACAGTTTCCCACAGCAAAGACCCAAAACCGCCGCCAGGCACTGGACAGCACCGCCCCGCCCCCGTATAAGCGCCGACGTCAGCCGCGAGCAACGCCTCGCGCCGGCGCCCAGGTAGCTCAGTTGGTAGAGCATGCGACTGAAAATCGCAGTGTCGGTGGTTCGATTCCGCCCCTGGGCACCATCCTTTTTCTGATTTCCAAATAAAATCAGTGGCTTACGAAACGGGACGGATTTTCTATCCACCCCGCTATCCCCCTCGCTGCACGCGGTAGGCTGCCCAGCCCCTCTTTCGTGAAGAAGGAAGACCGCGAAGGGGAAATGGGGAGGGGCGATCAGCCTCTCTCTCTTGCCTTATATAAAACATATAATGTTTATGTTTTGTTCTTGTATATTTTAAGAAGAACAGAACAACCAAAAGGTGTGTTAACACAACCATTTGGTGTGTGATTCTTCTATAAATAGAATAGAACAAAACATGAACATTCTTTCTTTTTATAAAGAGGGAGAGGCAGGGGTTTGGATTGAAGGTGTTGCGATTTCCGCGATTCTGCGATTTACAAGATATAGATAAGCAATATCAAATAGTTAGCCGAACTGCATGTTGCTATTCTGTTGCTATTCGGCTGCGATTTTGGGGTGAAATCGCAGCCCTTCCCTTCTTCGCGGCCCTTTCTGATCGAGGAAGCGGCATTGGTGTGGTATCTAGTGACCGCATCGAGGGAGGCGCTGGTGAGCGTGCTGTTTTCCGAAGCTGGACCGTGTGCGTGCCGTTGG
>NZ_DAISHT010000227.1:0-5261 GCF_036822375.1 Pseudoxanthobacter sp.
TCCGAGCGGGCGGTGGAGAGGGCGTTGTCGAGGTCGTCCTCGGTCATCGCCACCTTCATGCCGCGCCCGCCGCCGCCGGCCGCAGCCTTGACGAGCAGCGGATAGCCGATCTCGGCGGCGACCTTGCGGGCTTCTTCCTCAGTGCGGATCTCGCCGTCGGAACCCGGCACCACCGGCAGGCCGAGACGCCGCGCGGTGCGCTTGGCCTCGATCTTGTCGCCCATCAGGCGGATGTGCTCTGCACTCGGCCCGATGAACTTGATGTTGTGGGCTTCCAGAATTTCGGCGAACCGGGCGTTCTCCGACAGGAAGCCATAGCCCGGATGCACGGCCTCTGCGCCGGTGATCTCACAGGCGGCCAGCAGCGAGGGGATGTTGAGATAGCTGTCGCGCGCGGCCGGCGGGCCGATGCAGACGCTCTCGTCGGCAAGGCGCACATGCATGGCATCGGCGTCCGCCGTGGAGTGGACGGCCACCGTGGCGACCCCCAGTTCCTTGCAGGCGCGCAGGATGCGCAGTGCGATCTCGCCGCGGTTGGCGATGAGAATCTTCGAGAACATGGTCACTCGACGATCACCAGCGGCTCGCCGAATTCCACCGGCTGGCCATCCTCGACGAGGATCTGGGTCACCGTGCCGGCCTTCGGCGCCGGAATCTGGTTCATGGTCTTCATGGCTTCCACGATCAGCAGCGTCTGGCCGACGCTGACATGATCGCCCACTTCCACGAACGGGCGGGCACCCGGCTCCGGCGCGCGGTAGGCGGTGCCGACCATGGGCGATTTCACCGTGCCCGGGTTGGAGGCGGGGTCGGCGGCGGCCGGTGCGGCCGCAGCAGCCGCCGCTGCCACGGGGGCAGGTGCCGCGGCAAACACGGTGGCGGGCGCAGCGTGGCGGGCGATGCGGATGCGCAGGTCGCCCTGCTCGACTTCGATCTCGGACAGCTCGGTCTCCTTGAGGAGATCGGCAAGCTCACGGATCAGGGACTGGTCGATGGTCGGTTTCTTGCTGGTCATGGGCCTTATGCGGTCTCTTGCCTGAGCCGCCGCGGGGCCGTTCCGGCGCCTGGCGCGGGCAACGGCGGTTGCGGGGGCGGGAGGGGCTTCGGCGGGCGGCGTCAGCTGTCCTGCGCCGGCTGCAGCATGGCAGCCAGCGCTTCCAGCGCCAGGATGTAGCTCATGGGGCCGAAGCCGGCGATGACACCGGCCGCCGCCGGTGCGATGAACGAGTGATGGCGGAATTCCTCCCGCGCATGGACGTTGGACAGGTGCAGTTCGATCACCGGCAGCCCGACGGCGCGGATGGCATCGTGAAGCGCCACCGAAGTGTGGGTATAGGCGCCGGCATTGAGGGCGATGCCCCGCACGCCGGCATCCGCCGCCTCGTGGATCCAGTCCACCAGCACGCCTTCGTGATTCGACTGGCGGAAGTCCACGCTGAGGCCCAGCCGCGCGCCCGCGGCCGTGCAGCGCTCGCCGATCTCGGCCAGCGTCGTGGAACCGTAGATGCCCGGTTCACGCTTGCCGAGGCGGTTGAGGTTGGGGCCGTTGAGGACGAGGATCGGGATCGCCATTCGCGCTGCCATCGGATGGATCGGAACCGGCTCCGGCCCGCCGGCGGGGCGGTGGCCGGGCGGCCCTGATGCGGGTTCCTGCAGGCCGGCGGCCATGACCGCCCGTTCGGGGCGGCCCTGTGCGCCGTCTGCAGAAGGAGGCCTCCTTATAGGCGCAAGCGGCCGCCGTGAAAATGGGGTCCGCGTGCGGTGCAAAAGAGCGCCATCCGGCGGGCCGGTTTCCGCCGTCAGGTTGCAAAACGGCCGGTTAGCAGCTCGAAGCGCCGCCGCACTTTCGCACGGTGTCGATGCGCTGCTGAAGGGTGGCCACGCCGACCGCGCCCGGCAGAATGCTGTCGCCGACCACATAGGACGGCGTGCCGGAAATCTGCAGCGCCTGCGCCAGCTCGTGGGTCTGCTGCAGGGTGGCGGTCACCTCGGGCTTCTGCATGGCGGCTTCAATGGCCGCCTTGTCGAGGCCGAGGCCGGTTGCAACCTTCATGGCGCTGGCGCCGTCCGCCGGCCCGTTGATGCGGAACAGGGCGCGGTGGAAAGCGGCATATTTGTCGGGCGCCACCGCTTCCACGCCAAGGGCGACGCGCGCGGCTTCCACGGAGCCTTCCGTCAGGATCGGGAATTCCTTCAGCACCACGCGCAGCTTGGGGTCTTTGTCCATCAGGGTGAAGATGTCTTCGGCCGAACGGCGGCAGTAGCCGCAGTTGTAGTCGAAGAACATCACCAGCGAGACATCGCCCTGCGGGTTGCCGAGCACGATCTGGTTGTCGCCGCCGGTCAGCAGCGCGGCCTGCGCCTTGATGGCGTCCTTCTGTTCGGCCGCCGCCGCCGCTTCCTGCTTCTGCTGGAGGGCGTTGGAGACCTCCACCAGAACCTCGGGATTCCGCACCAGATAGTCGCGGACGATGGCCTCGATCTCGCTGCGCTGCTTGTCGGTGAAGCTGTTGTCGGCGGCGGCAGCCGGCAGGCTTGCCGCCGCCAGTGCCACGGTCAGCGCGCCCGCGCCGGCAAGGCGCATCGGCAGGCGGCGGGACAGTCGCAGCATCGGTCGGCTCATGGGTCGTGTTCCGTTTGAAGCGGGAGAAAAAGGGGGCGCGGCCGGGCGCTTCAGCGCCCGAGCTTCGGCACCGAGGCGGAGGTGATGTCGTCAGCCTGCACCCAGGCCGGTGTGCCGGTTTTCAGGCCGGCCTTGGCGCGCATGGCATAGTGCTTGGCCTGCGCCACGGCGCCATCGGCGAAATAGCCCTGCGCGGTCGCCAGATCGGCCATCGCCGTGTCGCCGGCCTGGCTGTAGGCCATGGCAAGGTAGCGGTAGGCGCTGCTGTCGTCCGGGTCGTCGCGCACGGCGCGGTTCAGCTCCGGAATGGCCTTTTTGGCATCGGCCGGGTTGCCGGTGGCCACCAGCGCCTGACCGTAGAGCGTGCGGATCGGGCCGGCATTGGGGGCGAGCGAAACGGCCTTCTGCAACGGGCCGACGGCGCCGCGCGGGTTGCCGAGTTCCAGCATCGACTGCCCCTTCAGTTCCCAGAAATAGGGGTTGTTGGGCTGCTCCCTGAGCAGCGCATCGATCTGTGTCTGGGCGGAGGCATTGTCGCCGAGGCGATAGGCGAGAATGGCGCGGGCGTAGCGCGCCGGCATCGAGGTGTTGGAGGCCGGGAACTGACGGGCCACGCTCTGCGGCTGGCCGGTGAAGGCCGCCAGCTTGGCGCGCACCATCTCATGGCGGGCCTGCAGCGCGGGGGCATCCTTCGCGTTCCAGTAAGGGCTTGCCTGCGCCTTGGTCTCAAGGTTCTGCAGACGGTCGCGCGCCATCGGATGGCTCTGGGCATAGGGGTCGGCATAGCGGGCGGCCATCATCTGGTCGTTGGCCATGCGCTCGAACGTCTTGATCATGCCCTGCGGCGACTGGCCGGTGCGCTGCAGGTAGGTGAGGGCGGAACGGTCGGCCGCATCCTCCTCGCCGCGCTGGTAGGCCAGCAGCGAGCGCTGGCCGACACTCATGCCGCCGCCGATGGCCGCCGCGCCGCCGCCGACCATCGCCGAAGAGCCGGTGGCCGCGCCCGCCGCCACCGCACCCGCGCCCGCCAGCATGCCGATGACCGCCAGCAGCTGGGCGCGCGCCGCCGCCTCGTGAAGGCGCGACAGGTGGTTGCCGGCGATGTGGCCGGTCTCGTGGGCGAGCACGCCGATCACCTCGTTCGGCGATTTGGCATCGATGACGACACCCGTGTTGACGAAGATGCGCTGGCTGTCGGCGACGAAGGCGTTGAAGGCGCGGTCGTTCACCAGCACCACATGGGTGTTGTTGTTGGGCAGGCCCGCGGCCTTCAGGATCGGTTTCAGGTAATCGCGCAGCAGCTGCTCGGTTTCCGCATCGCGCACCACCGCCAGACTGCGGCGGCTCTGGGCCTGCGCCGCAACCGGGGCGAGGGCAAGGTGAAGGCCGGCGACGAGTGCCGCCGCCGTGGCGATCCGGCGCGGGGCGCGCGCAGTCGCGGCGGAAGGCGGCGCAGAAAACGGCGACAGCGGCAGGCGGCAGGCGGCAGCAAGCCGCGTGAGGCATCGGGCGATCATGAGTCCTCTGCGCTCTCTTCCCAGAAAACGGGCGGGCCATGGCGGGCTGCCATGGCCGGAGTGAGGTCCGGGTCCGGAAATGTCCGCGTCCGCGACCGGTGAAAACAGACCACAGGCCGGCGGCCGGCACGGATCCGGCAGGTGACTGGAAGCGTCCGAAAGACTCCGCCGCCCCGGCGCGGTCCCCGTCCGCACGGCCGGCATGGCATGAGCACCGTTCGCATCCCCCCGGGGCGAAACGTTGCCTTCGGCACAGGATCGGCCTCCGGCATCTGTTGATAGAGCTTGATTTCAACGGCAGCAATTGGGCAACACGGCGGCAGCAAGAGAAGACCCGGAGTTGCCTCCATGACTGACATGCCCGTTTCCTGCCCGGCCGGCGCCCCCCGGCCGCAGCCTTCCCGCCGCAGCGCCGTCGATGCGTTCATCGCCATGGATGTGATGAGCGCCGCCGTCGCGCGCGAGGCGACCGGGGCGGAGGTGGTGCGCATGGAGGTGGGGCAGCCTTCCGCCCCGGCGCCGGCGCCGGTGATCGCCGCGGCCCGCGCCGCACTCGATTCCGGCCGCATCGGCTATACCGAGGCACTCGGCCTGCGGGCCCTGCGCGAACGCATCGCCCGCCACTATGGCGAGCGCTACGGCGTCGATGTCCCGCCCGAGCGCGTGGTGGTGACGACCGGGTCTTCCGGCGCGTTCAATCTGGTCTTTCTGGCCGCCTTCGATGCGGGCGAGCGGGTGGCGCTGCCGGTGCCGGGCTATCCGGCTTATCGCAACGTGTTGCAGGCGCTGGATATCGAGCCGGTCGAGATCGAAACCGGCCCGGCGAGCCGCTGGTCGCTTTCGCCGCAGAGTCTTCTGGCAGCCCATGCGCAAACGCCGCTGAAGGGCGTGCTCGTGGCAAGCCCCAACAACCCCACCGGCACCGTCATGCAGCCGGCGGCGCTGGGCGGACTGATCGATGCCGCGCACGGCCAGGGGCTGTGGTTCATCTCCGACGAAATCTACCATGGCCTCGTTTATGACGGCGAGGAGCGCACGGCGCTGTCGTTTTCCGACGAGGCGATCGTCATCAACTCGTTCTCGAAATATTACTGCATGACCGGCTGGCGCGTCGGCTGGGC
>NZ_DAISHT010000228.1:0-5159 GCF_036822375.1 Pseudoxanthobacter sp.
GGCATGTCGTAGGCCGCGCCGATCTCCTGCAGGATCACGTTCTGCTCGCGCTTCAGCTCGGCGCGGTCGAACAGCGAGTTGCCCAGAATGTCGGCGAGGATATCGAGCGCCAGCGGCACGTCGTCGCCCAGCAGGCGGGCGTAATAGCAGGTGTTCTCGGTGGAGGTGGCAGCATTCAGCTCGCCACCCACCGCCTCGATTTCCTCGGCGATGGCCCGCGCGGAGCGCCGCCGCGTACCCTTGAAGGCCATGTGCTCCAGAAGATGCGAGATGCCGTGCTCACGCTCGGCCTCCGAGCGCGAACCGGCGCTCACCCACACCCCGAGCGCCGCGCTCTCGATGTGGGGCATTTCTTCCGTGACGACGGTGAGGCCGTTGGCAAGACGCGAAACCGTGACGGCCATGACCGCTCACACCTCCGATTTGACGGCGCGCGTGCGCGCCTCGATGAAGCGCCCCACCGCCGCCGTCTCCGGCACGATGCGTGTGAAGCGCTCCGGGCGTTCGTAGAGATCGGCGAGACGGGCCGGCAGCGCCGGCTCCGTTCCGATGGCCTCGCGAACGGCATCCGGGAACTTGGCGGGATGGGCGGTGGCCAGCGTCACCATCGGCACCGCGCGGTCGATCAGCCGCTCGGCAACCGTGACGCCCACCGCCGAATGCGGATCGAGCACATAGCCGCAGGTGGCGTGGATGCGGGCGATGGTGTCGCGCGTCTCCAGCATGTCGGCGCGGCCGGCCTGGAACAGCGCGCGGATGGCATCGAGCGCGGCCGGCTCCACCGTGAAAGTGCCGTTGTGGGCAAGGCCCGCCATCAGCGCCTCGATCTTACGGCCGTCGCGGCCCACCGCCTCGAACAGCAGCCGCTCGAAATTCGACGAGATCTGGATATCCATCGACGGCGAGGTGGAGGGCACCACGGCGCGCGTCTCGTAGCGCCCGCTTTCCAGCGTGCGCCACAGGATGTCGTTGACGTTGGTGGCAACCACCAGCTTCTCAATCGGCAGCCCCATGCGACGGGCCACATAGCCGGCGAAGATATCGCCGAAATTGCCGGTCGGCACGGTGAAGCTGACCGGCCGGCCGGGCGCGCCCAGCGACACGGCAGCCGTGAAATAATAGACGATCTGGGCCACGATGCGCGCCCAGTTGATGGAGTTGACCCCGGCCAGATGCGTGCGGTCGCGGAAGGCGTGGTCGTTGAACAGCCCCTTCACGATGGCCTGACAGTCGTCGAACGTGCCCTCCACAGCCAGCGTGTGCACGTTCTCGTCGGCCACCGTGGTCATCTGGCGCCGCTGCACCGGCGACACGCGGCCATGCGGGTAGAGAATGAAGATGTCGAGCCCGTCGCGCCCGCGGAACGCCTCGATGGCCGAGGCCCCGGTATCGCCGGAGGTGGCGCCGACGATGGTCGCCGCCTCGCCGCGGCGGACGAGCGCATATTCCATCAGCCGGGCGAGCAGCTGCATCGCCACGTCCTTGAAGGCCAGCGTGGGGCCGTGGAACAGCTCCATCAGGAAGTGGCCGGGCGCAAGCTGCACCAGCGGGGCCACCGCCGCATGGCCGAAGCCGGCATAGGCCGCCTCGATCATGGCATAGAGATCGGCATCGGGAATTTCGCCGTCCACGAACCGGCGGATCACCGCATGGGCGACATCGGCATAGGGCCGCCCGGCCAGATCGGCAATCTCGGCCGCAGAGAAGTGCGGCCACGTCTCGGGCACATAGAGCCCGCCATCGCGGGCAAGACCGGCAACAAGAACATCGAGAAAGCCGAGCGCGGGCGACTGCCCGCGGGTGCTCACATAACGCAAGGGATGGCGTCCTTCCGCAACAACCGGAATGGAAGGGGATCAGCGGCGATGGGCCGTAATTTTATTGATCGATCCGCGCTGCCGCAAGCACCCTTCCGCACAGCCGGGCCCCGTTGCACAGCGCCCGGCCGGCGGCCGGTCAGCCGTGGCCGACATCGCTGACCAGCATGGCCGGGTCGATGCCGAGCTTGCGCAGGGCCCGGCCGTGCTTGGTTTCCAGCGCGTCGTCGAAAACCAGATCGGCATCGGCCGGGCAGGTCAGCCAGCCGTTGGAGCGGATCTCGTCCTCAAGCTGGCCCGGTGCCCAGCCGGCATAGCCCAGCGCCAGCAGCGCCTTGTGCGGCCCGCGGTTTTCCGCGATCGCCCGCAGAATATCGAGCGTCGCCGTCAGGCACACGCCCTCGTCGATGGCGAGCGTGGCGTTCTCGATGCGGAAGTCGTCGGAATGCAGAACGAATCCGCGACCGGTTTCCACCGGCCCGCCGCGATGGACACGCATGCGCCGCGAACCGCCGCCCGGCAGCCGGATGCCCTCCGGCGAGGACACGATCTGCAGCTGCTCCAGCAGGTCCGGGAACGAGATGTTGCGGGCGAGCTGGTTCAGCACGAGGCCCATCGCGCCCTCTTCGGAGTGGGCACAGACATAGATCACCGTGCGCTCGAACCGCTCGTCGCCCATGCCGGGCATGGCGATCAGAAGCTGACCTTCGAGAAAGCTGTCTTCGCCGTGGCCGGCGGCGGGAAAGGCGCCGGAAATGGAGGTCGGCATTTCCACTCTCCTGCTCACACAACGCTCTGTTGATCCGGAAGCATAGAATCACCCGCCACCGGCGTCGAGAGCCAGTTGCGCCGGGCCTTGCCGCACGCTGGCGGCAGACGCGGATTGATCTGCCGCAAAAATTCTCCCCGCCCCTGTTTCCGCCGCCCGTCCGAGCCTCTATCTATCGCGGGATAAGCCGGCGGCCTGCGCCGGCCATAACCGGAGCGAGACGGATGAGCCTCAAAGTCGGTGACAGCCTGCCCGAAGCCACCTTCAAGACCATGACCGCCGAGGGTCCGAAGGACGTGACCACCGCCGACGTGTTCGCCGGCAAGACGGTGGTGCTGTTTGCGGTGCCGGGCGCCTTCACGCCCACCTGCACCCTCAACCACCTGCCGGGCTATGTGAGCCACGCCGACGCCATCTCCGCGAAGGGCGTGGATGCCATCGCGGTGGTGTCCGTCAACGACGTGTTCGTGATGGATGCTTGGGCCAGGGCCTCCGACCCCGACCACCGCGTGCTGTTCCTGGCCGATGGCAGCGCCGCCTTCACCAAAGCGATCGGGCTGGAACTGGATGCGACCGGTTTCGGCATGGGCGTGCGGTCGCGCCGTTATTCGGCGCTGGTGCGCAACGGCGTCGTCGAACAGCTCAATGTCGAGGAAGTGGCCGGCAAGGCGGAGAAGTCCGGCGCCGATGCCATGCTGGCGAGCCTCTGAGCCCCGCGCTCACGCCCGCTGCCCGCGCAAAACGAAAGGCCGGTCCCGCGGGGCCGGCCTTTTCGTTTTCCCGGCAGCGGCCGGCGATCAGGTCGTTCAGGGGCCGCCGGCAGCGGCCCGCGATCGGTTCCTTCAGAGCCCGCCGGCAGTCGCCGGCGGGTCGGCCGGCGCCTCGTGCTGGCCCATCTTGACCAGCGTCACCACGTAGAACAGCACCACCAGCGCCACCAGCGTGCCGGCCAGCGCGAGAGAGCGCCGGCGGCGGTTTTCCAGCGCCCCGGCGCTGGGCCGCACCCGGCGCGCCGCAGGCTTGCGGGAGGGGCGGGCCGCCACCGGCCTCAGGCCAGCGCGGCGCGGATCGCGGTGAAGAGATGCTCGCCGAGCAGCACCGCGAACAGCAGGAACAGATAGACGATCGAAAAGCCGAACAGTTCGCCCGCCGCGCGGTTGCGCCGCTGCACGCCGGCAAAATAGAGCCGCACCGCAAGGGCGACGAACAGCGCGCCGAGCGACAGCGACAGCACGCCATAAGCCAGCCCGCCGAAGCCCATGAACCACGGCACCGTGGCGACCGGCGCCAGCACCAGCGCATAAAGCACGATCTGGATGCGGGTGGCGCGGTCGCCCGCCACCACCGGCAGCATCGGCACGCCGGCGCGCGAATAGTCCTCCGACTTGATGAGCGCCAGCGCCCAGAAATGGGGCGGCGTCCACAGGAAGACGATCAGAAAAAGCACCAGCGGCTCGATGGCGACATGGCCGGTCACCGCAGCCCAGCCGATCACCGGCGGCAGCGCACCGGAGGCACCGCCGATGACGATGTTCTGCGGCGTCCAGCGCTTCAGCCACATGGTGTAGATCACCACATAGAAGAAGATCGTGAAGGCCAGCAGCGCGCCGGCCAGCAGGTTGGTCACGAGCGCCAGCATCACCACCGAGGCGACCGAGAGCACCAGCCCGAAAGCCAGCGCCGAGGCACCATCCACCCGGCCGGCGGGAATGGGGCGGGTGCGGGTGCGGGTCATCACCGCATCGATGTCAGCGTCGTACCACATGTTGAGGCAGCCGGACGCCCCGCCGCCCACGGCAATCAGCATCAGCGCCACCGCGCCGATCACCGGATGGATGCCGCCGGGCGCGATCATGATGCCGACCAGCGCGGTAAACACCACCAGCGACATGACCCGCGGCTTCAGGAGGGCGATGAAATCGCCGACCGACGCCGAGCCGAGACCGGCAACGGACGTTTCATCGCGGGTGGGATCGCTCAGTGCCATCGTGGGTCCAGTCTCGTCACGCCGGCCGTGCATGGCCGGTGTTGCCGCCGCGTCAGCGGGCAGCGGAAAGCACAGGGCCGGCCGCGCGAACGGATTCGCGCACCGGATCACAGCCTAACTGCCGTGCACGCGCGCAAATCGCAAGTGCCGCGTTGACGCGCATCAAATTCCGCTCAGCGCCTGTGGCCCGCAGGCTCCACCGCGGCCGGCTCGAACGCCATTTCGAAGGCCAGAACCGGCGGCGGCGAGGAGACCCGCCACTCCGCCGAGGTGGCGCCTTCGCCCCACGGATTGGCCCCGGCCGGCACCGCGCGCAGAAAGGCGAGCCCGACGGAGGCGAGGAACACCGCAACGCCCGCCGCCGACAGCACTGCACCGGCAAGCGCCGCCGTGCCCCAGCCGGCGGGCAGCGGCGCAGCCGCCATCGCCGTGAGATGCAGCGGCAGGAACACCAGATTGACGCCGGTGAAGGTGAGCCAGAAGTGCAGCTTCGCCAGCCGCTCGCTGGCCACGAGGCCGCTCATCTTGGGAAACCAGAAATACCAGCCGGCGAAGATGGCGAACACGGCACTGAGCGACAGCACAT
>NZ_DAISHT010000229.1:0-5123 GCF_036822375.1 Pseudoxanthobacter sp.
GCGGCAGGGCAGCGACGCATCGCGGCCCCGGCCGTGTTGGTACACCCTTGATTCGCCACGCTCCGCCCGCCCTGCGCCGACCAGCCGGGCGGCCCGGCCCGGCGGCTCAGAACTCCACGTCGAGTTCTTCCAGATCTTCCTTTTCCTCGCGGGCGGCCGCAATCCACTCCTGCATCGGCGCCCAGTTGAGAATCATGTCCCGATAGGCTGCGGACTGCGCATCGAGCGGCGCGGAATAGGTCCGGAAGCGGGCGCAGACCGGCGCATACATCGCGTCGGCCAGTGTCGGCCGGGCGCCGAACAGGAACGGGCCGCCGTAAGTCGACAGGCACTCGCGCCAGATCTGCGTCACGCGCTCGATATCCTGAAGCGCGCCGGCAAAGATGCGGTATTTCTCGTAATGCGCCTTGATGTTCATCGGCAGCGCAGAGCGCAGGTTGGCGAAACCGGAGTGCATTTCGCCGGAAATCGAGCGGCAATGGGCCCGCGCCACCGGATCGGCAGGCAGCAGGCCGGCTTCCGGATGGGTCTCGTTCAGGTATTCGCCGATGGAAAGCGTGTCCCACACCTTCGCCGCGCCGTCTTCGAGGCGCGGAACCAGCACGGACGGCGAGAGCAGAAGAAGCTCCGCGCGCGTATCCGGGTCGTCGATCGGCATCGTCTGTTCTTCAAACGCGATGCCGGCCATCTTGCACAGCAACCATCCGCGCAGCGACCACGACGAATAATTCTTGCTGGAGATGGTAAGAACGGCCGCAGCCATGGGTGCAAATCCCTCCTGTCACGGTTCTGCGCTCATGGTGCGGCGCGGCGCCGTGGTTTGAAACTGCACAATCATCTCGCAGGGCGAAAAAAAATGCACTAGCGTTTCGTCAGAAGCGCCCGGCCGGGCGCAACCGGTCCGAATGGAGGCGGCTGCGGGAATGCTCTATTCCGCATACCAGTTGCAAGACGACCTGATGGCCCCGCTGCGCACGGCGGCGAAAGCGGCCATGAGCGGCGCGAACATCTCCCGCGAACTGTCCCTGCCGCTGACGGGCGGGATGGGCGTGGTTCTGCCCTTCCGCCCCCGCCTTGCCGCCGCCTGGGAGCTGGTCGCCCGCGCCGGCCTCAGCCACACCCGCCCGCCGTTCGGCATCGACAGCGTGACCACCGGCAACGAAGAGGTGCCGGTGCGCGAGGAAGTGACGGCGAAGACGCCGTTCGCCTCCCTCGTCCACTTCGCCAAGGACACCGACGCGGTGCAGCCGCGCATTCTGGTGGTGGCGCCGCTTTCCGGCCACTTCGCCACGCTGCTGCGCGGCACGATCCGCACCCTGCTGCGCGACCACGACGTCTACGTCACCGACTGGCACAACGCGCGCGACATTCCGCTGGAAGCCGGCGTGTTCGGCTTCGACGAATATGTCGGGCATATCATCCGCTTTCTGGAAACGATGGGCGAAGGCAGCCACGTTCTGGCGGTGTGCCAGCCCTGTGTGCAGACGCTGGTGGCCGCGGCCGTGATGGCCGCCACAAAGAATCCGGCCCAGCCGCGCTCGATGACGCTGATGGCCGGCCCGGTCGATACCCGCGTGAACCCGACCAAGGTCAACGAACTCGCCACCCAGCACGATCTGGACTGGTTCCGCACCAACCTCATCACCACCGTGCCCGGCCGCTACGAGGGCGCGGGACGCGCGGTCTATCCCGGTTTCGTGCAGTTGCTGTCGTTCATGGCGATGAACATCAGCCGCCACGAAAGCCAGCACCGCGACCTTTACCGCCACCTGTCGCGCGGGGAGACGGAAAAAGCGGCGGCGATCAAAACCTTCTACGACGAATATTTCGCCGTGCTGGACCTGACGGCGGAATTTTATCTGGAAACCATCGACCGCGTGTTCCAGCGCGCGCTGCTGCCGCAGGGCCTGCTGACCTATCGCGGCGAGAAGGTGGAGCCGAAGGCCATCCGCCGCACGGCCCTGCTGACGGTGGAGGGCGAGCGCGACGACATCTGCGCGCTGGGCCAGACGGTGGCCGCCCACGACCTGTGCTCCGGCCTGAAGCCGTTCATGAGGCGGCACCATATGCAGCCGGGCGTCGGCCACTACGGCGTCTTCAACGGCCGCAAATGGGAGACGCAGGTCTATCCGCTGGTGCGCAACCTGACGCTGTCCACCAACTGAGGCCGCCCGCCGCAGCCCCGGCAGACCCGGGCGGCGGCGCCGTGAACCGGACAGAATGTCGCAGCGCCGGACCGCGCCGGCGAACGCCCTGCCATGGCGGCGGGTCGTGCCTTGCGTTATGCCACCCTTGAGAAAAGACCCGTCTTTGCCCATGTTTGCAGACCTGTGTTTGCGGGCCGGCGTTTGCAGACCTGAGTTTGCGGGCACAGGCCGCACGGCTGCGGCGAACAGGCAGGCGCAGCGGGCCGGCAGGCGCGGCGAGATGCCGGCGCGGCGTAACGGAACAGGCGCGGCAACGGAAGAGGTGGCAACGCGGCCATGAGCGAACCTTCGGGACTGCAGGCCAGTTTCGCCCGCCTTGAAGCTGCCCTTGCGCGGCTGGAAGAGGCCGCGGAACACCGTGCCGAACTCAGCACCGGCACGAGCGCACTGGAAGAACAGCTCCAGCGCCTCGACGAGGACCGCTCGCGTCTGGCGCAGGAACTCGATCATGCCGAGGAGCGTTCGGCCCGCATCGAGGATACCAACCGCGAGGTTTCGCGCCGTCTCGTGGCTGCCATGGAATCGATCCGCACCGTTCTGGAGCGCCACGGCGGCTGACACCGCCGCAGAACGCCCGGTCGGCCGGCCGGACCGGGGCGCGACCGGCCGTCAGCCCGACCGGATCAGAGCCTGATGCCGGCGGGCGGGTGCCGGCCGGATGGATCGCAACGCCGGCCGCACGGCAGGCCGGATAGATCGCAAGGCCGGCATCGAGGCCGGCCGGATGAGGGATGAGATGGCGCAAGTCGCGGTCACCATCAACGGACGCACCTACCGCATGGCCTGTGACGACGGTGAGGAAGAACGCCTCACCGGCCTCGGCCGGCGGTTTGATGAAGCCATCGTGCAGTTGCGCCGCTCCTTCGGCGAAATCGGCGACCAGCGCCTGACGGTGATGGCCGGCGTGCTGGCGATGGACCAGCTTTCCGAAACCGAACGCCGCCTGCGCGTGGCGGAAGAGGAACTGGCCGTGCTGCGGGCCGAGCGCGAGGGTGCGCGCGTGCACGAGGCCATGGCGGAGAGCGAACTGGCCGCGCGCGTCGAGGCCGCCGCCGGGCGCATCGAGGCCGTGACCGAAGCCATCGAGCGCACCAATCGCGACACCCGGTCCTGACCGGACGGCGGGCCGCAGCCGCGGGGCACGAGGGCGGGGAACAAAACCAGACCTGCCGCTGTCACCGATTCGGCCGTGATTCGTTCGGTTCCCGTTCCCTCCCGCGCGGTTTTGATCGCAAACCCGCCGAATGGGATGCGCAACGGCAGAACGGTGTGCTAAGGGGGAAACCAAGGCGGCCGGAAAAGAGCCGCGCGAGGCGGACGGCCCGGCGCCGGCCCGCAGGCCACAACGAAAACGTCACCGACCGATCCGGGCCGTCGCCGGCCCGGAGATGAGCACCGCTCGACCATGACCGTTACGACACGCCTGCCGTTGCCGCCGTCGGCCCGTGCCCGGACCGTGACGGCCGTGCTGGGCCCCACCAACACCGGCAAGACCCATCTCGCCATCGAGCGCATGCTCGGCCACGGCGGCGGTCTCATCGGCCTGCCGCTGCGCCTGCTGGCGCGCGAGGTCTATGGCCGGCTCGTGGAGCGGGCAGGCGTGAAGGCGGTGGCGCTGATCACCGGCGAGGAGCGCATCGAACCGGCCGGGGCGCGCTATTTCGTGTGCACCGTGGAGGCGATGCCGGAGACCACGGATGCCGGCTTCGTGGCCATCGACGAGGTGCAGCTCGCCGGCGACCTTGCCCGCGGCCGTGTCTTCACCGACCGTATTCTGTCGCTGCGCGGGCGCAACGAAACCCTGCTGCTGGGCGCCACCACGGCGCGGCCCCTGCTGGAAAAGCTCATTCCGGGGCTCAATGTCGTCACCCGGCCGCGCATGTCGCTGCTGACCTATGCCGGGCAGAAGAAGATCACCCGGCTGCCGGCGCGCTCGGCCATCGTCGCCTTTTCGGCCGACGAGGTCTATGCGATCGCCGAACTGATTCGCCGCCAGCGCGGCGGGGCGGCGGTGGTGCTGGGCTCGCTCAGCCCGCGCACCCGCAACGCGCAGGTGGAGTTGTTTCAGGCCGGCGATGTCGATTTTCTGGTGGCGACCGACGCCATCGGCATGGGCCTCAATCTCGATGTCGAGCATGTGGCGTTCGCCGCCAACCGCAAGTTCGACGGCTACCAGTACCGCCTGCTGTCGCCGGCCGAACTCGGCCAGATTGCCGGCCGCGCCGGCCGCCACACCCGCGACGGAACGTTCGGGGTGACGGGGCGGGCCGATCCGTTCGACGACGATCTGGTGGAAGCGCTGGAAAGCCATCATTTCCAGCCACTTCGTGTGTTCCAGTGGCGCAATTCGACGCTTGATTTTGCCTCTCTTGCCGCGCTGCGCGCCTCGCTTGACGAGACCCCGCGGGAGGAGGGCCTGACCCGCGCGCCCCCCGGCGACGACGTGGTTTCGCTTGATTTCGCCCTGCGGGATCCAGAAATCCGGGATCTTGCGCGCGACCGCAAATCCGTCGCACTGCTGTGGGACGTGTGTCAGGTGCCGGACTATCGCAAGATCGCGCCGGCCAACCACGCCGACCTGATTCTGGCGCTCTACGGCTTCCTCGCCCGCAAAGGGGCGGTCGATGCCGACTGGTTTGCCCGTCAGGTGGCTTTCGCCGATCGCACCGACGGTGATATCGATACGCTGGCCAACCGGATTGCCCATATCCGGACGTGGACTTATGTCGCCAACCGGGCTGACTGGCTGGCGGACCCGGTGCACTGGCGCGGCGTAACCCGCGATGTGGAAGACAGGCTGTCGGACGCGCTGCACGAACGGCTGACCCAGCGTTTCGTGGATCGCCGGACCAGCGTGCTGATGAGACGCTTGAGAGAGAACGCAATGCTCGACGCGGAGATCACGCCCACGGGCGA
>NZ_DAISHT010000230.1:0-5095 GCF_036822375.1 Pseudoxanthobacter sp.
TCCCACTCAATCGTGCCCGGCGGCTTCGAGGTCACGTCGTAGACGACGCGGTTGATGCCGCGGACTTCGTTGATGATGCGGTTGGCGACTTTGCCCAGGAAGGCCATGTCGAAGGGATAGAAATCGGCGGTCATGCCGTCGACGGAGGTGACGGCGCGCAGGCCGCAGACGCTTTCGTAGGTGCGGCCGTCGCCCATCACACCCACGGTCTGCACCGGCAGCAGCACCGCGAAGGCCTGCCAGATGGTGTCGTAGAGGCCGGCCTTGCGGATTTCGTCCAGATAGATCGCATCGGCTTCGCGCAGGATGTCGAGCTTCTCCGACGTGATCGTGCCGGGGCAGCGGATGGCGAGGCCCGGTCCCGGGAAGGGATGACGGCCGACGAACACATCCGGCAGGCCAAGCTCGCGGCCAAGCAGGCGGACTTCGTCCTTGAACAGTTCGCGCAGCGGCTCCACCAGCCGGAACTTCATGTCCTTGGGCAGACCGCCGACGTTATGATGGGATTTGATGGTAACCGACGGGCCGCCCGAGAACGACACGCTTTCGATCACGTCGGGATAGAGCGTGCCCTGCGCCAGGAAGGCGGCATCGCCCACCGCGCGGGCTTCCTCGTCGAACACCTCGATGAACAGGCGGCCGATGGTCTTGCGCTTCACCTCCGGGTCGCTCACGCCGGCGAGCGCGCCGAGGAAGCGGGCCGAGGCATCGACATGGACCAGCGGAATGTTGAAGGTGCCGCGGAACAGGCTCACCACCTGCTCGGCCTCGCCTTTCCGCATCAGGCCGTGGTCGACGAAGATGCAGGTGAGCTGGTCGCCGATCGCCTCGTGGATCAGCACCGCCGCCACGGCGGAATCCACGCCGCCGGAAAGGCCGCAGATCACCTTTTCCTTGCCGACCTGCGCGCGGATCCGGGCAATCATCTCCTCGCGGAAGGCCTTCATGGTCCACTCGCCGCCAAGGCCGGCGATCTTGTGGATGAAGTTGGCGATGAGCTTCGCGCCATCCGGCGTATGCACGACTTCCGGATGGAACATCAGGCCGTAGAAGCGGCGCTTCTCGTCCTCGATCACGGCGCAGGGGGCGTTGGGAGAGGCGCCCTTCACCTCAAAGCCCGGCGGCAGGCGGGTGATGCGGTCGCCGTGGCTCATCCACACGATATGCTCTTCGCCCGGGTTCCACACGCCGTCGAACAGCGCGGAGGGCTTCTTCACGCTCACTTCCGCGCGGCCGAACTCGCGGTGGTGGCCGCTCTCCACGATGCCGCCGAGCTGGGCGGCCATGGTCATCTGACCGTAGCAGATGCCCAGCACCGGCACGCCGCGCTCGAACACCTGCTGGGGTGCGCGCGGGCTGTCGCCGTCGGGCACCGAGGCCGGGCCGCCGGACAGGATGATAGCCTGCGGATTGAGGCGCTCCAGAGCGGCTTCGGCATTCTGGAAGGGAACGATCTCGGAGTAGACCCCGCTCTCGCGCACGCGCCGCGCGATGAGCTGCGTCACCTGGCTGCCGAAATCGATGATGAGCACCCGTTCACGTGCCGCCATGGCGTTGTCCTTCCGCTTGGCCTGTGCCGCGCGCCGGCCCCGTGTCCGTCCGGCGCCGTGCGGCCGATCCTGTCTTGCCGGCCCCTGGCGGGGCGGCTGGGTTTCAGTTGCCCGGCGCCTTTTCAGGCGGCGCTGCCGCGCCTTCCGGGGCCGGTGCGCCGCCGGCCGGGGCCGGCTTCCACACCTTTTCGCAGCCCACCGTCGGCCACGCGCCGGGGTGCCGCTTGCTCAGAACGCTGCAGGTGAGATTGCGCACCGGTTCCGGCAGGCGGCGGTTGATCGCCATTCCCACCGCCTCATAGGGCGAAGCGGCAAGAAACACATAGATCGCGAAATAGAGCGCCGTGCCCAGCACCACGGCGATGAGCAGCAGCACCAGATTGGAAAGCCGCAGCCAGGGTCGCATCACGCCCCCTTCCCCGGCCGGCGGCGCGGCTCGGAACGCTCGATCAGCGCCACGAAGAAGCCGTCGGTGTCGGCGGTCGCCGGCGTCATGCGCACGGCGCGGCCAAAGCTGCCGACCTCCACCGCCACGGCCGGCGGCATGGCAGCGCCAAGGCCGGAAACCCACGCCCCCGCCGGATCGATGAGGCGAAAATCCGGGTGGGCGGAGAGAAATGCCGCCACGCGGTCCTCATTTTCTTCCGGCAACACGGAACAGGTGACATAGATCAGCCGGCCGCCGCTGCGCACGAAGCGCACGGCAGCCTCCAGAACCTCGTCCTGCTGGCGCATGCGCAGCGCCAGTGCATTCTGCCCCACGCGCCACTTGGCATCCGGCCGGCGCCGCCAGGTGCCGGTGCCGGTGCAGGGCGCATCGACGAACACCACGTCCATGCGGCCTTCCAGATCGGCCAGCACATCCCCGCGCCCCGGCTGGCGCACCTGAATGTTGTGGGCGCCGGAGCGGTTGATCCGCTCCAGAATGTCGCCGAAGCGGCGCTTGTCGGAATCGTAGGCATAAAGCTGGCCGCGGTTATCCATCACCGCCGCCAGAGCCAGCGTCTTGCCGCCGGCGCCGGCGCACAGGTCCAGAACCTGCTGTCCCGGCCGCACCCCGGCCAGCAGCGCCGCCACCTGCGAGCCTTCGTTCTGCACCTCGAACCAGCCGCGGGAGAACGCCAGTTCGCTCTGGACGTGGGGCGGCTTGGCCGGCCCCTCGCCCACCGGCACGCGCACCGAGACCGGCGACAGGCCGCCCGCCACGGCATCGAGATCGGCGAGCGCGGCCAGCACCTTGTCGCGGTCGGCCCTGAGGGTGTTGACGCGCAGGTCCACCGGCGCCCGGCCGGCCAGTGCGGCGCCCTCCGCCACCATGGCCGGCCCGAAGGCGCGAACCAGCGAAGGCGCCAGCCACTCCGGCACATCCGCCCTCACCCAGTCGGGCGCATCGGCCAGCGTGTCGGCGGAAAGCGCGCGGCGCTCGGCCTCCGTCAGCGGCGAAGGCGCGTGGGCCTCCATCGCGAAGCGGCGGTCGATATCGTCCAGAGAATGGCCCCAGATGACATGGAAGGCGGCCAGCACCACGGCACGCGGGGCGTCGGAGCCCATCCGCCAGGCCAGCGAGGCGCGGCGGCGCAGGGTGTCGAACACCAGATTGCCTATGGCGACGCGGTCGCCGGAGCCGGCGAAGCGGTGCGCAAGGCCCCAGGCCTTCAGCGCATCCTGCACGGGCCGCCGGTTGGTATCGACGTCGGTCAGAACATCAATGGCGGCGGAGAGGCGGGCGGCCGGTGTCATGGCTGGGCGACCGTCGGAAGGTGAGCCGTCATCGGGCAGCAGCACTCACGAATTGAAGGGGGCAGAGCCGCCGCAGATGGCGGATGCCCCGGCGTTCGGGAAAGCCGAAAAGGGCCGGAGCCGCCACGACGGCGGCGCCGGCACCCTTTCAGGCCCGAGGCAGAAAACAGGAGTGCAGCACCGAAAGCAATCCGCCATGGAGACGCGGTCGGGCAAAGCGGTGCCGCAGAGGCCGGAAAGACCGGCCGGCCCTCAGATCGAGGACGGGTAGTTCGGGCTCTCGCGCACAATCGCCACGTCGTGGGTGTGGCTTTCGCGATAGCCGGCATTGGTGATGCGCACGAAGCGGGCGCGCTCCTGCAGATCGGTGATGGTCGGGGCGCCGACATAGCCCATGGCAGCGCGCAGGCCGCCGGCGAGCTGATGCAGAACGGCGCTGATCGGCCCCTTATAGGGCACCTGACCCTCGATGCCTTCCGGCACCAGCTTCATGGTATCGCGCACTTCGGCCTGGAAATAGCGGTCGGCCGAACCGCGCGCCATGGCGCCGATGGAGCCCATGCCGCGGTAGGCCTTGAAGCTGCGGCCCTGATGCAGATAGACCTCGCCGGGGCTCTCCTCGGTGCCGGCCAGCAGCGAACCGATCATGGCGCAGGCCGCGCCGCCGGCCAGCGCCTTGGCGACATCGCCGGAGAACTTGATGCCGCCGTCGGCGACAATCGGAATGCCCTGATCGGAGGCGACGCGGGCGGCCTCCATGATGGCGGTGAGCTGCGGCATGCCGACGCCGGCCACCACGCGGGTGGTGCAGATGGAGCCCGGGCCGATGCCGACCTTCACGGCGTCGGCGCCGGCATCGATGAGCGCGCGGGTGCCGTCGGCGGTCGCCACGTTGCCGGCCAGCACCTGCACGCTGTTCGACAGCGCCTTGACCTTGGTCACCATCTCCAGCACGCGGGCGGAATGGCCGTGGGCAGTGTCGACCACCACCAGATCGACGCCGGCGTCGATCAGGCGCGCGGCACGCTCAAGGCCGGCCGGGCCGACATTGGTGGCCGCCGCCACGCGCAGGCGGCCCTGCGCGTCCTTGGAGGCATGGGGGTTGAGGTGGGCCTTCTCGATGTCCTTCACCGTCACGAGGCCGATGCAGTTGTAATCGTCGTCGACGACCAGCAGCTTCTCGATGCGGTGGGCATGCAGCAGGCGCTTGGCTTCAAGCTGGCTGACGCTGTCGCGGACCGTGATCAGGTTCTCGCGGGTCATCAGCTCATAGACGCGCTGATTGGGGTTGGAGGCAAACCGCACGTCGCGGTTGGTCAGGATGCCGACGAGACGGCCGGTGTGGAAACCGCCCTTGCTGCCGTTCTCCACCACCGGAATGCCGGAGATGCCGTACTGCTTCATCAGGCCCAGCGCATCGGCCAGCGTGGCATCGGGGCCGATCACCACCGGGTTCACGACCATGCCGGATTCGAACTTCTTGACCTGCCGCACCTGCTCGGCCTGCTCGTCGGCCTCAAGATTGCGGTGAATGACGCCGAGACCGCCGGCCTGCGCCATCGCAATGGCCAGACGGGCTTCGGTGACGGTGTCCATCGCCGACGAAATCAGCGGCAGGTTGAGGTCGATCTCGCGCGTCAGCCGCGTGCGGATGTCGACCTCCGAGGGCATCACGTCCGAGGGGCCCGGCAGCAGCAGGACGTCGTCAAACGTCAGTGCTTCCTGCCCGGTCAGCGTGTGAATGAGTTCTGCCATGATTGCCATCCCCGAACGAACGGATTTCTGAGTATGCCAATGCCCGGGCC
>NZ_DAISHT010000231.1:0-4992 GCF_036822375.1 Pseudoxanthobacter sp.
TTCGGTGAGGTGGATCGCTGATGTCCGTCCGTCGCCTCTCTCCCGTCCAGCCCGAAAGCTTCGCCTTCACGCCCGAGAATCTGGCGTGGGCCACGGAGAAGCTGAAGGACTATCCGGAAGGTCGCCAGCAGAGTGCCGTGATCCCGATCCTGTTCCGCATTCAGGAGCAGGAAGGCTGGGTGAGCGAGCCGGCCATCCGCTGGGTCGCCGAATTCCTGTCGATGCCTCAGATCCGCGTGCTGGAGGTTGCGACCTTCTACACGATGTTCCAGCTCTCGCCGGTGGGCCGTAAGGCGCACATTCAGGTGTGCGGCACGACGCCGTGCATGCTGCGCGGCGCCGAGGATCTGATCCACATCTGCAAGAAGCGCATCGCCGAGGAGCCGTTCACGCTCTCGCCCGACGGCGACTTCTCGTGGGAAGAGGTCGAATGCGCCGGCGCCTGCGTGAATGCGCCGATGGTGCAGATCTTCAAGGACACCTATGAAGACCTGACGCCGGAGAGCTTCACGGCGCTGATCGACGGCTTTGCCGCCGGCAATCCGCCGAAGCCCGGCACCCAGATCGACCGTCCGATGGGCGGCCCGAAGGGCGGGCTGACCGCGCTGACCGATACGGCCGCCTTCACCCGCGCCACGCCGGTGGTGCCGGGCGGCGATTTCGTTTCGGTCGGCCAGCCCGAGCTGACCGGCGCTGCCGTCCCGGCAGACCCCGCCAAGAGTTCGTGACGAGAGGGAGGATCGGCCATGCTTTCCGATAAAGACCGCATCTTCACGAACATCTACGGCACGCAGGACTGGGGCCTTCAGGGCGCCCTGATGCGCGGCTCGTGGGATGGCACCAAGGCCATTCTGGCCAAGGGGCGCGACTGGATCATCGACCAGATGAAGGCCTCGGGCCTGCGCGGCCGTGGCGGCGCAGGCTTCTCGACCGGCCTCAAGTGGTCGTTCATGCCGAAGAACCCGGGGGCGCGCCCGCACTATCTCGTCGTCAATGCCGACGAGTCGGAGCCCGGCACCTGCAAGGACCGCGAGATCCTGCGCCACGATCCTCATCACCTGATCGAAGGCTGCATGATCGCTTCCTTCGCCATGGGGGCGCACGCGGCCTACATCTATGTCCGCGGCGAGTTCGTGCGGGAGCGCGAGCATCTGCAGGCGGCGATCCGGCAGGCCTACGAGGCGCGCCTGATCGGCAAGAACAACATTCACGGCTACGATTTCGATCTCTTCGTGCATCACGGCGGCGGCGCCTACATCTGCGGCGAAGAGACGGCGCTGCTGGAGAGCCTTGAAGGCAAGAAGGGCCAGCCGCGTCTGAAGCCGCCTTTCCCGGCCAACATGGGCCTCTATGGCTGCCCGACGACGGTCAACAACGTCGAGTCCATCGCCGTTGCCCCGACCATTCTGCGTCGTGGCGCGAGCTGGTTCTCCGGGCTGGGCCGGCCCAATAACACCGGCACGAAGCTCTTCTGCATCTCCGGGCACGTCAACAATCCGTGCACGGTCGAGGAAGAGATGGGCATCACCTTCCGCGAACTGGTCGACCGCCACTGCGGCGGCATCCGCGGCGGGTGGGATAATCTGCTGTGCGTCATCCCCGGCGGCGCCTCGGTGCCGCTGGTGCCGGCCGAGCAGATTGCCGATGCCAACATGGATTTCGACAGCCTGCGGGCGCTGCGCTCCGGTCTCGGGTCCGCGGCGGTGATCGTCATGGACAAGTCGACTGATCCGATCAAGGCCATCGCCCGGCTGTCGCATTTCTACAAGCACGAGAGCTGCGGCCAGTGCACGCCGTGCCGTGAAGGCACGGGCTGGATGTGGCGCATGATGGAGCGGCTGGTGGCCGGCGACGCCGAGAAGGAGGAAATCGACCTCCTTCTTCAGGTGACGACGCAGGTCGAAGGGCACACCATCTGCGCCCTCGGCGATGCCGCGGCCTGGCCGGTGCAGGGCCTGATCCGTCACTTCCGTCCGCTGATCGAGCAGCGGATCGAATCCTACAAGGGCCGCAGCGTTCAGGGCGCATCCCTGGCGGCGGCGGAATAAGGCGCGTCATGCGCCGTCATGTAACGCCGGCGGCAGCGCCGGCCGGGCCCCTTCCCGGGGTAAACGTCAATATCCGCATCGGCCGGCGCATCGGTCTGGTGGCAGCCTGAGAAGCGGGGAGAGACATGGCCAAGATCAGCGTCGACGGGTCCGTGATCGAGGTGCCGGCGGAGTTCACGCTCCTGCAGGCGGCCGAGGCTGCGGGTGCCGAGATCCCGCGCTTCTGTTTCCATGAACGGCTGTCGATTGCCGGCAACTGCCGCATGTGCCTTGTCGAGGTGAAGGGCGGCCCGCCGAAGCCGGTCGCCTCGTGCGCCATGTCGGTGAAGGATCTGCGCCCGGGCCCGAACGGCGAACCGCCGCAGATGTTCACCAACACCCCGATGGTGAAGAAGGCGCGCGAAGGAACCATGGAGTTCCTGCTGATCAACCACCCGCTGGATTGCCCGATCTGCGATCAGGGCGGCGAGTGCGATCTGCAGGACCAGTCGATGGCCTACGGCATCTCCGGCTCGCGCTATCAGGAAAACAAGCGCGCCGTCGAAGACAAGTATATCGGCCCGCTGGTGAAGACCGTGATGACGCGCTGCATCCACTGCACGCGCTGCGTCCGTTTCACCACCGAGGTTGCGGGCATCTCTGAACTGGGCCTCATCGGCCGCGGCGAGGATGCCGAGATCACGACCTATCTCGAACAGGCGATGTCGTCGGAGATGCAGGGCAATGTCGTCGACCTGTGCCCGGTCGGCGCCCTGACGGCCAAGCCCTATGCCTTCAAGGCGCGTCCGTGGGAGCTGACGAAGACGGAGTCCATCGATGTGATGGATGCGGTCGGCTCGAACATCCGCGTCGACAGCCGCGGCCGCGAGGTGATGCGCGTGCTGCCGCGCCTCAACGAGGCGGTCAACGAAGAGTGGATTTCCGACAAGACGCGCTACATCTGGGACGGGCTGCGCACCCAGCGCCTCGACCGCCCCTATGTGCGCCGCAACGGCCGTCTCGTGCCGGCGTCGTGGGCTGAGGCGCTGGGCGTCGTGGCCGACAAGGTGCGGCAGACGATCGCCGCCCGCATCGGCGCCATCGGCGGCGATCTGGCGTCCGCTGAAGAGCTGTTCGCGCTGAAGGATCTGATGACCCGTCTCGGCGTCGCCAGCTTCGACGCGCGTCAGGACGGCACGAAGCTGGACCCGGCAATGGGCCGCGCGTCCTACCTCTTCAACCCGTCGATTCAGGGGCTGGAGCAGGCGGATGCCGTTCTGCTGGTCGGCACGAACCCGCGGTGGGAAGCGGCGGTGCTGAATTCGCGGCTGCGCAAGCTGTGGCGCCGCACCGGGCTGCCGATCGGCGTGGTCGGCGCCCCGGCGAACTTCAATTATGCGACCACCTATCTCGGGGCCGGCCCTGAGACGCTGTCGGATATCGCAGCCGGCCGCCATCCGTTTGCCGATGTGCTGAAGAACGCCCAGCGTCCGCTGATCATCGTCGGGCAGGGGGCTCTGACGCGCGCTGACGGCGCGGCGGTTCTGTCGCTCGCCGCGAAGGTGGCGGTCGCCAGCAACGCGGCCGGACCGGAGTGGAACGGCCTCGCCGTGCTGCACACGGCTGCAGCCCGCGTCGGCGCGCTGGATGTCGGCTTCGTTCCGGGCGTCGGCGGGCTGGATGTCGCCGGCATGGTCGATGCTGCCGGCAAGGGCGCACTCGATGTGCTGTTCCTGCTCGGTGCGGACGAGATCGATTTCGCGAAGCTCGGCAAGGCGTTCGTAGTCTATATCGGCACCCACGGCGATGCCGGTGCGCACCGCGCCGATGTGGTGCTGCCGGGCGCGGCCTACACCGAAAAGTCGGGCACGTGGGTCAACACCGAGGGGCGGGTGCAGCGCGGCAACCGCGCCAGCTTCCCGCCGGGCGAAGCCCGCGAGGACTGGGCGATCCTGCGCGCCCTGTCGGCTCTCGTCGGCGCGCAGCTGCCCTACGATTCGCTGGCGGACCTGCGCACCGCGCTGGTCACGGCGCATCCGGTGTTCGGCCGTCGCGACGTGTTCGTGGCCGCCGATCCGGCAGCCGTCGTGGCGCTGGCCGGGCGGGGCGGCGAGGTCAGTGCCGCGCCGTTTACGCCGGCCATCCCGGATTTCTACCTGACCAACCCGATCGCGCGGGCGTCGGCGGTGATGGCGGAATGTTCGGCGCTGGCGCAGGCGCGCGTGGCCCAGGCTGCCGAGTAAGGCGGCCGGGCGGGAGCGGGCCAGAAGGGCCACCGATTTGGCGGCCACCGATTTTGGGCGAAGGGTTTAGTCGATGACGGCCTCCGGTTTCTGGGCGGATTACGGGTTCCCGGTTCTGATTACGATTATTCAGAGCCTGGTGATGATCGTTGTCCTGCTGATCTGCATCGCCTTCGTTCTGTTGGCGGACCGCAAGATCTGGGCGGCGGTGCAGTTGCGCCGCGGCCCGAACGTTGTCGGCCCCTGGGGTCTGTTTCAGTCCTTCGCCGACCTTCTGAAGTTCATCCTGAAGGAGCCGACCATTCCGGCCAGCTCCAACAAGGTGCTGTTCCTGCTGGCGCCGTTCATCTCGGTGCTGCTGGCGGTCGGGGCGTGGGCGGTGATCCCGGTCGCGGACGGCTGGGTGATCGCCGACCTGAACCTCGGAACGCTCTACATTTTTGCGATCTCCTCGCTCAGCGTTTACGCCATCATCATCGGCGGCTGGGCGTCGAACTCGAAATATCCGTTCCTGTCGGCGCTGCGTTCGGCGGCCCAGATGGTGTCCTACGAAGTCTCGATCGGCTTCGTGGTGGTGACGGTGCTGATGTGTGCCGGCACGCTGAACCTTTCGGAAGTGGTCCGGGCGCAGGAGACGAGCGGACTTGCGACGCTGATCGGCGTTCCCTGGCTGTCGTTCCTGAACTGGTACTGGCTGCCGCTGTTCCCGATGTTCATCATCT
>NZ_DAISHT010000232.1:0-2675 GCF_036822375.1 Pseudoxanthobacter sp.
GGATTGCCGCAGATCTGCGCGCCCATGCGGTCGGCGGCATATTCGCGGGTGCGGCTGATCGCCATCTGCACCAGCATGGCAGCAAGCGGCGCCACGATCATGGCCACCAGCGTGCCGATCCAGCCGGTCTGGTTGTTCTCGCGGTTGCCGCCGAAGAAGAAGGCGAAGTTCGCCAGCATCGAGATCGCGCCGGCCATGGTGGCCGTCAGCGTCATGATGAGGGTGTCGTGGTGC
This sequence comes from Pseudoxanthobacter sp., assembly GCF_036822375.1. Taxonomy (NCBI): domain Bacteria; kingdom Pseudomonadati; phylum Pseudomonadota; class Alphaproteobacteria; order Hyphomicrobiales; family Segnochrobactraceae; genus Pseudoxanthobacter; species Pseudoxanthobacter sp. The sequence continues at coordinate 235 of NZ_DAISHT010000232.1, forward strand.
TTCACATGGGCGAGTTCGTGGGCCATCACGCCGGCCACCTCCTCGCGCGTCAGCAGATTGAGCAGGCCGGTGGTGGCCGCAACCGCGGCATTCTGCGGGTTGCGCCCGGTGGCGAAGGCGTTCGGCTGCGCCTCGTTGATGATGTAGACGCGCGGCATCGGCAGGCCGGCCCGCGCGGCAAGATCGTGGACGAGGGCATAGAAATCCGGCGCGCTGCGGGCATCCACCTCCACGGCGTTGTACATGCGCAGCACCAGCCGGTCCGCGTTCCAGTAGCCGATCAGGTTGGTGACGGCGGCAACGGCGAGTGCGATCATCATGCCGCTGCTCCCGCCGATGACATAGCCCACGCCCATGAAAAGGGCGGTGAGGGCTGCAAACAGCATTGCAGTGCGGATCATGTTCACAGGTCGCGATCTCCCTTCAGCATGGCGGCCGGGCCTGTCCTCGCCGGCCGCGGCGCCTTATATGATGGGAGTGCGCAGGGCCGGCTGCAAGTTGTGCGCAGGCCGCCGCCATCCGGGAGACGACTGCCTTGAGCGAGAGCGAACCGAATCAGACGGCCGCCGGCCAGACCGACACGCCCGTTTCTGCCCCGCGCGATCCGGCGACCCTGCCGCCGGCCGCCCGCCGGGCGCTGGAAGAGGCCGAAGCCCGCCGGGCCGCTGCCGCGCAGGCTGCCGCGCTGCCGCGCGAGATCAACGGTCGCGACGGACCGGAGCCGGTGCGCTTCGGCGACTGGGAAGTGAAGGGCATTGCCTGCGATTTCTGAGGGCTTCGCGCCCTCCGCCGCCGTCCTCAGCCGATGTGGGCGATGATCGGGGCGATGAGCGGCAGGTCTGCCGGCGGCATCGGCCAGTCGTAGAGGGTCGCGGGCGCCACCCATTTCAGCGCCTGCCCCTCGCGTCCTTCCGGCGTGCCCTGCCAGCGCCGGCATGACCACAGCGGCATCATCAGGTGGAAGTCGTCATAGGCGTGGCTGGCGAACGTCAGCGGCATCAGGTCGTCGTGGCGCACGCTGAGGCCCAGTTCCTCCTGCAGCTCGCGCACGAGGCAGGCTTCCGGCCGTTCGCCCGGCTCCACCTTGCCGCCGGGAAATTCCCACAGTCCGGCCAGTGATTTGCCCTCCGGCCGCTGCGCGATCAGAACCTCTCCCTGCGAATTGATGAGGGCGCAGGCAGCAACCAGCACGAGACGGGTCATTCGGCAGTTCCTGATCGGAGGGCGGCGCAGCACGCCCCGGGGCAGGGGACGATGGCAGGCCTGATAAGGCGTATCAGCCGCCCTTTAAGCCTTTTGCCGGCGCCGGGGAATAGCCGGCAGCCACGGCCGCGCGCCTTTTCCCGGCAATCTGCGTCCCGTCCTCCGTTCAGGCCGGCGTGCGGGGCTGGCGGAACGGCCAGCCGGCGGGCCGCGGCGGGGGGCAGTAGATCTCCAGCGCCCCGCGCTCCACGCTGAACACCGCCGGCGTTTCGGTGGTGATCTCGCCATCGGTGTTGACCGGCCGCGGCGTGCGGGTTTCCACCCGCACATGATGGCCGCGGAAGGTCCGGGTATAGGGGCTCATGTCGTGCAGGCCGAAGCGCACGGCGAAGGCGGCCTGCACGAGGTGCAGCACCGTATCGGCATCGATGGCGAACACATCCAGCATGCCGTCGTCGATGCGCGGATCGGTGCCGACCCGCATGCCGCCGCCGAATCGCACGCCGTTGCCGACCGTGACCTGAATCGTTTTCAGCCGGGTGGTCTGGCCATCGGTGGTGATCCACACCGTGAAGCGCCGGGTGCAGGCGCGAAAGGCGCGGAACACCGTGACCACATAGCTCAGCGCCCTGAGGCGGCGCTTCAGCTCCGGATCCTGATGCTGCGCCACGGAAACCGGCAGGCCGAGACTGGCGGCGTTGACGAACACCCGGTCGTTGACATGGCCGAGGTCGATGCGCTGGCTGTGGCCTTCCGCGATCACCCGCGCTGCCGTCGCCCCGATGGGGATGGACAGGGTGTGGGCGAGGTCATTGGCGGTGCCGAACGGCAGCAGGCCGAAAGGCCGGCGCGTTTCGGCCAGCGCCTGTGCGGCCGCGTTCACGGTGCCGTCGCCGCCTGCCAGCACCACCGCGCCGAATTGTCCGCCGCGCTGGCGGATGATGGCATCGAGGGCGGCGGGGCTCGCCGGCTGCGTCAGCTCCACGGCGATGCCGGCTTCCGCAAAGATCTGCAGGGCAGCATCAAGGCCGGCCGCGGCCCGCCCGCTGCGCGGGTTGGCAATGAGCAGGATCGAAGTCGGCGCAGCCATGGCGGCTCCTCGTGAAGCGGGTCTGCGAAGCGCGCGGCAGACGCCCGCACGATGAAGCCGGCCGGTGCCCGGCAAGGCCGGCCCGCGCATGCGCCTTTAATATGGCCCTGCACAGGCCGGCGGAAAGGCCCGCGGCTGTGCTTTCCGG
>NZ_DAISHT010000232.1:2775-4986 GCF_036822375.1 Pseudoxanthobacter sp.
GCAGGGGGACTTGCCACAGAGGGGCTTGCGCTGGTGGCGGAGGCGGCTGCGCACCAGTCCGACGCGATGCGTCGGGCGGCGGCGGTGCAGAGCGAGGCGGCTTTCTTCCGCCAGATCGCCGAGGCTTCCACCGACACGCTGGTGCGCGGCGATCTTCAGGGGCGGCGGCTTTATGTGTCGCCCTCGGTGCGGGCTCTGCTCGGCTATGAGCCGCAGGAGCTGCTGGGCCGCAAGGCCATCGACATCGTGCATCCGGAAGACCGGCCGGCGATGGAGCGGCTGATCGGCCGCATCCGCGACGGTTCCCTCGATCAGGGCATGCTGGACCTGCGCCAGCAGGCGCGCGACGGCACATGGGTGTGGATGGAGGCGCTGGTGCGGCTGACCCATGATGCCGCGACCGGCGTGCCGGATGGCTATGTCGCCTCCGTGCGCGATATCCGCCGGCGCAAGGCGGCCGAGCAGGAACTGGCCCGGCTGGCCACCCATGACGGACTGACGGGACTGCCCAACCGCGCCCTGCTGTTTGCCCGGCTGGAACAGGCGTTCGGCTGCATTGCCGGCACCGCACAGGGCCTTGCCTTCCTGTGCATCGATATCGACCGCTTCAAGGCCATCAACGATGGCCTTGGTCACCAGACCGGGGATGCGGTGCTGCGGGAGGTGGCGGGCCGTTTCCGGGCGGTGCTGCGGGAAGAGGATACGCTGGCGCGCATCGGCGGCGATGAGTTCGTGGTGCTGCTGTCGGCCTCCGGCCATCCGCAGCAGGCGGCGCGCGGAGCGGCGCAGCGGCTGATCGCGGCGCTCGCCGCGCCCATGGTCGTGGACGGGCATGCGTTGCCGGTCGGGGTCAGCATCGGCATTGCGATTGCGCACGCCGGCGATGCCGGCGCTTCGGGGGGCGTGGCGCTCTACCGGGCGGCCGACGAGGCGCTCTACCGCGCCAAGCACAGCGGCCGCGGCTGCTTCAGTTTCTGACGTCCGGCCCGATGGCGGCCGGCGCCGGCGAAAAGGCGGCGCAAACAAAAAAGGCCCGCCGGTTTCCGGGCGGGCCCTTCTGTTGTCGGACGTCAGGACGGACGGCCGGAGCCGGCCGCCTGTCAGGCCACGAACTGGCCGTGGCAGTGCTTGAACTTGCGGCCCGAACCGCACGGGCAGGGCTCGTTGCGCCCCACATGACCCCATGTGGCCGGATTGGCCGGATCGCGCCCGCCCGCCGCCGGGGCGGCCTCGGCAACGGCAGCCGGCTCTTCCTCGTTCTCGCCGGTGGTGGCATCGATGTGGACCGGCTCGGCTTCGGCCAGTTCGGCTTCGGCGACGGTCTCCAGCGCCGGTGCGGCCTGCTGCACCAGTTCCACGCGGGCCAGCTGGCCGGTCACCTGCTGGCGCAGCCGCACCAGCATGGCTTCGAACAGCGAGAACGCTTCGGACTTGTATTCGTTCAGCGGGTCGCGCTGGGCATAGCCGCGCAGGTGGATGGCGGAGCGCAGGTGATCGAGCGTGGCAAGGTGCTCGCGCCAGAGCTGGTCCAGCGTCTGCAGCAGCACCGCCTTTTCGATCTGCTGCATGATCGGCGTGCCGTACTGCTCCACCTTGCGGGCGATCACGGCATCCGCCGCGGTGCGGATGCGCTCGCGCACTTCCTGATCGGCGATGCCCTCTTCCTTCGCCCACGCATCCACGGGCTCGTCGAGGTTGAGGTAGGTCCGCACCTCGTCGTGAAGGCCGGCGACGTCCCACTGCTCGGGATAGGCGCGTTCCGGGATGTGCCGCGAAACGAGGTCCTCGATCACCTCGTGGCGCATCTCGGCCACGATTTCCGACACGTCTTCCGAACTCATCAGCTCGATGCGCTGCTCGAACACGACCTTGCGCTGGTCGTTCATCACGTCATCGTACTTGAGGATGTTCTTGCGGATATCGAAGTTGCGAGCCTCAACCTTCTGCTGGGCCTTTTCCAGCGCACGGTTGATCCACGGATGCACGATCGCCTCGCCTTCCTTCAGGCCGAGGCGCTGCAGCATGCCGTCCATGCGATCGGAACCGAAGATGCGCATCAGGTCGTCCTGCAGCGACAGGAAGAAGCGCGAATGGCCCGGATCGCCCTGACGGCCGGAACGGCCACGCAACTGGTTGTCGATGCGCCGGCTCTCGTGGCGCTCGGTGCCGATGACATAGAGGCCGCCGGCGGCCAGCGCCTTTTCCTTCAGC
>NZ_DAISHT010000233.1:0-1776 GCF_036822375.1 Pseudoxanthobacter sp.
TCCGGCGCAGCCCTTTCCGCCGGCCCTGCGACCGCGACCCCGGCCGCCGTCGTCCCGGCTCCCGGACCGGCGGTCTTCAGGTCCGCCATCGCAGGCCCGGGCACAGCCGGCACAGGAGTGGCGGCGCGGGCGGCGGGCTTCAGCGGCACCGGAGCCGCCGGCGCACGGGCCGGCGCGCGGGCGGCGGCAGCGGAGGGCGGCAGGCGGAGCGGACGCAACGCAACCGGCTGCTCCTGCGCGCCGTCCAGCCCCCAGAAGGCCGCGATCTGCACGCTGGACGCCACACCGGCATCGATCAGAAACGGTCCCGGCTCGCCGCCGCCCTCGTCGCGGAGGCGGCTGTCGACGGGCGTGCCGTGGCCCAGACCGGCGAGACGATGATCTTCAACCACCACGCGGCCGCGGCTGTCGCTCCACCGGCGCCGGGTATCGGCGCCGAGGCGCACGATCGCCGGCGCACTGTCGGCCACGCCATGCAGAGCGGTCCACTGCTTGATGCTCTCATCGGCATTGGCCGGCACCACCACGGCATCGGCCGTGCCGTGCCACAGCGACACGCGCGGCCAGCCGGACGGTGTGGCGGGAACGCCGCCGCCGGCCGCAGCCGCCTCCTGCGCCCGCGCGGCCCAGTCCGCCGCCGTGCGGTGGCGACCCTCGAACATGGCATGCAGCGCATCGCGCACGTTGGCCGCCGCCCCGAACGGCACGCCCGCCACCAGCGCCGCACCGGCGAACAGGCCGGGATAGGTCGTCACCAGCGCCGCGGCCATCGCCGCCCCGGCCGAGAGCCCGGTGATGAACACCCGCCGCCGGTCGAGCTGATAGTGCGTCAGCATCCAAAGCACCATCTGGCGGATGGAAGCCGCCTCGCCGCGCTCGCCCTGCATATCGGCAGGGCTGAACCAGTTGAAGCAGCCCTTGGGGTTGTTGAGGCGCTTCTGCTCGGGCGCGAGCACGGCGAAGCCCAGCCGGCCGGCCAGCGCCACCCAGCCGGCACCGGCCGCATAGGCCGGCCCGCCCTGCCCGCAGCCGTGCAGCACCACCACCAGCGGCGCACCGGGCGGCAGGGCATCGGGCACGAAGGCCCACAATCTCAGATGGCCGGGGTTGGTACCGAAGCCGATGATGCGCTGAAAACCGTCGTCCGCCGGACGGATCGCGGCGGCCGGTTCGGCAAAGACCTGCGTCATCAGGCTCTCCCAGTGCCGCCGGCCTGCGGCGAGTTCGTTCAGCGTTGCAGCAAGACTGGCCATGATCGCTTCGGTCTCCAATGCCCCCCATTTGCGCCGGCGACAGCCCTGCCGGCGTGTTGCGAAGATGGATGTTGCGCCGCACAAATCAAGTTTGCAATGCCGCAAGCCGGATGTGCACCCGCCGCATGGAGCGCCGGACGGCACAGGATTTGCCGCACACGACAGGTCAGAAATCCTGAGCCGGCGCACAAAAACGAAAAAATGCAGATTGTCCTTGCAATCGCCGGCGGGCTGTCCTATCTTCTGTTCAACCGAGCCAGACATGAGAGGGCCCGGTTGAGGGACGGACGGATGTACTCCGATCTCCCGCGTCTTCACTGGCAACCGGCCGCAGCGTATCGGATTGATACGGTCCGGAAAGCGGAGTCAGGCAGTCTGGTTCGAGCCCCGGAATTTTCCCGCCTCTGACGGCAGGATGTTCCGGCGGCCTCTGATAAAGGCCCATGCGGCAGGGTGCACACAACACCCGGCGAGAGCCTGAAAAGAGAAAGGCGCCTCCTTCCGGGGCGCCTTATTTTTTTGT
>NZ_DAISHT010000233.1:1876-3122 GCF_036822375.1 Pseudoxanthobacter sp.
GCAAAAATCGAGAATGTCTGGTCGAAGCGGCTGCCATCCGAGACCGGCCGCGCGGCCACGACCGGCACCGCTGCCGCAGGCTCTGCCGAGGCCGTTTCCCGGATGGGAAAATCGGACGGCGGCGGCACCACGCGCAGCGCCGTGGTGGTGACGACGCGCGGGCTGTCGGCGCCCGCCGGCGCGCTCTGCTCCACCGAAGCGGTGGAGGCGAAGCCGCCGAGCGTCAGCCCGCCGGTCAGCCACAGGCCGACCAGACCCAGCAGGCCGACCGCGATGCGCCACCAGGCGAACACCGCATAGCCGTGGTGAGAGACGAAATCGAGCAGGCGGCGCACCACCACCAGCGCCGCCACGAAGGCGGCGACAAACCCGATCAGCACCACCAGAAGATCGCTGGAGGACAGGGCATCCCGGTTCTTGTAGAGATCATAGGCGAAGGCGCCGGCCATGGTCGGCATGGCGAGGAAGAACGAGAACTCCGCCGCCGAGCGCTTGTCGGCCTTGAACAGCAGCGCGCCGACGATGGTGGAACCGGACCGCGACGTGCCGGGGATCATCGCCAGCACCTGAAAACAGCCGATCACGAAGGCCAGCCAGATCGGGTAATCGTAGGCGCTGCCGTAGCGCGGCTTGAGCGGCATGCGATCCACCGCCAGCAGCACGATGCCGCCGAGAAACAGCGTGATGCAGATCAGCACCGGCGTCTCGAACAGCACCCGCTTGATAAAGTCGTGGGCGATGACGCCCACCACCACCGCCGGCAGAAACGCCACGAACACGCTGAGCACGAAGTGCCGCGCCCGCGCGCTGGTGGGCAGCGCCACCGCCACCGACCACAGCCGCGTGAAATAGACGCCCACGATGGCCAGAATGGCGCCGAGCTGGATCAGCACCTCGAATGCGCGGCCCGTGCTCTCGAAACCGAGAAAATGGCCCAGCAGCAGAATGTGGCCGGTCGACGAGACCGGAATGAACTCGGTGAGGCCTTCGACAAGGCCCAGAATCAACGCATCAAACAGCGTTTTGAAATCCATTGTCGCAAAATCCCGCCCGCCTGCGGCGCCCGGCCGGGCAGCCGCACCGCACAATATGCCGTTTCGATAGCATGGTTCCGCGCAGCCGCGTGCGCCAAATTGCATCCGTTCCGGAACAATCCCGCGGGAAGCGGCCGAACGCGCGGCCCGGGCTGCAGCCGCCGCTGCGGTTGGCACGGGGCTGTTGCACGGCTGTTACAGGCGCCGCGCGC
>NZ_DAISHT010000233.1:3222-4955 GCF_036822375.1 Pseudoxanthobacter sp.
GCCCATCCCGGGCCCCGTCCCGCGAGCCCGCTTCTGCGCCCTGCTCCTGCAACCCCGGCTTTGCAAAACCGGCCTCGCAAAACCGGTCGCGCCGGGCCACTCTTGCGGCGCGATCGATGCGGTGCCTTGTTCCCGGCGCAACGCCGCTCTATATCCGACGACTGCACATCCGACGACTGCAATGCAACATTCTCTGTCGGGTGAGAGGCCCCGCCCGGGCCGGCCCGCTCAAGCCTGACACATCCCGATGCTGACGCTCTATCATCAACCGTTCTCTCCCGCCTGCCGCTTCGTGCGCCTCATCCTCGCTGAATACGGGGTGCGGCACGAACTCGTGATCGAACGGCCATGGGAGCGCCGCAAGGGCTTCCTGGCCATGAACCCGGCCGGCACGCTGCCGATCGCCGTGGAGAACGACGGCCCGCCCGTGGTCGGCGCCGGGCCGATCATGGAATATCTCGACGAGACGCGCGGCTATGCGCAGGGCGACAAGCGGCTGATGCCGGACCATCCCGACCGGCGCGCCGAGACGCGCCGTCTGGTGGAGTGGTTCCTGTGGAAGTTCGACGAGGAGGCGGTGGGCCATCTCGTCCACGAGCGCATCTACAAGCTGGAGATGCCGACGGCGATGGGCGGCGGCGCACCGGAATCCACCGTGCTGCGCGCCGCGCGCACGAACCTGCGCCATCACCTGCGCTACATCGAATACCTGACCGCCACCCGCAACTGGCTGGCCGGCGAGCGGCTGACCTTTGCCGACATCGCCGCGGCCGCCGAACTCAGCACCGCCGACTATCTGGGCGAGGTGCCGTGGGCCGACTGCGAGCACGTCAAGATGTGGTATTCCCGCGTCAAGTGCCGCCCGTCGTTCCGGGCTCTGCTGGGGGAGACCATCCGCGGCCTGCCGCCCTCCCCCACCTACAGCGATCTCGACTTCTGAGCGCGCCGCCGGCCCCCCCGCCGCCCGCGCGGCTCTCCCCGGCCGCCGCCGCCCGGCTGGTGCGCACGCGGGCGGCCGGCCTCGGCTTCGATGTCTGCCGCATCGCCCCGGCCACCGCCGACCCCGCGCTGGCCGCCCGGCTTTCCGCGTTCCTCGCCGCCGGCTTCCACGGCACCATGGAATGGCTTGCCGAAGCACCGGAGCGCCGCGCCTCTCCGCAGGCGCTGTGGCCGGAGGCGATTTCGGTCGTCATGCTCGGGCTCAATTACGGGCCGCCGGAGGGCGCCTTCGTGGCCCGCGACGACCCGGCCGCCGGGCTCCTCTCGGTCTATGCCCGCGGCCGCGACTATCACGACATCATCAAGGGCCGGCTGAAGATGCTGGGCCAGCAGTTGATGGCGGCGGCCGGCGGCGCCATCAAGGTGTTCGTGGATACCGCACCGGTGATGGAAAAGCCGCTTGCCGCGCGCGCCGGGTTCGGCTGGCAGGGCAAGCACACCAACCTCGTCTCGCGCGAGTTCGGCTCGTGGCTGTTCCTCGGCGCACTGTTCACCACGCTGCCGCTGCAGCCCGATGCCTCCGGCCAGGACCATTGCGGCCAGTGCCGCGCCTGCCTCGATGCCTGCCCGACGCAGGCCTTTCCCGCCCCCTACCGGATCGATGCGCGGCGCTGCGTGTCCTATCTCACCATCGAGCACAAGGGGCCGGTGGCGCGCGAGCTGCGGCCGCTGATCGGCAACCGCATCTATGGCTGCGACGACTGCCTTGCCGCCTGCCCGTGGAACAAGTTCGC
>NZ_DAISHT010000234.1:0-4938 GCF_036822375.1 Pseudoxanthobacter sp.
GATCCTCACGGATCTTGATCCTGCATTGCATCGTCTCGAAACGCTCACGGAAACGCCCCTGACGGACCGCGATGACGAGGTGTTGCGCCATCTGGTGCAGTTCACCACCGCCGGCATGTGCGCGCCGGCAGGCTGAACGCAATCGGCAGACCTGCCGCATTATTTTTACCGCCCGCACAGGAGGCTCTCCTGCAGGGGGGCTCGGATTACAGCCGGAGAAGCCGCGTTCATGACCACGGAAAACGTACGGAACACCGAAAGTGCGGGTCGCTTACAGACGGTCCTGCGCGCCCGGCCCGGTGCCCAGAGCTATGGCCATGACATTGGCATTCTGATGATTGAATGCCTGAACCCGTTCATCCCCGGCGATGTCGGCAATGCGTGGAGCTACCGCTACCCGGTGCTCTACCGCACGATCACCGACGTCTCGATCGAGCGACTGATTGAGCACAGCGACCTCAGCCTGCTGCCGAAGGTGATCGAGGCGGCACAGGACCTGGAGCGCCATGGCGTGGCAGCCATCACCAGTGATTGTGGCTACATGCTGTTGTTTCAGGACGACCTCGCCCGCGCCATCAATATTCCGGTGATGCTGTCGAGCCTGCTGCAATTGCCCTTTATCGGGTCCATTCTGGGACCGGAGCGCTCGATCGGGATCGTGTGTGCAAACGCACCGCGCCTGACACCGGCACTGCTGGCACGCGCATGGCCCAACCCGACGCGCCGCCTGCATATCGCCGGTCTTGAGCGTGCGTCTGCCTTTCGCCATGCCATTCTGGATGAGAAAGGTAGCATTGATGTCGCTGCGGTGGAGGCCGAAGTCGTTGCCGCCGCTTGCGCGCTGACGGAAGCGCACCCCGATATCGGCGCCATCTTGCTGGAATGTTCCAATATTCCGCCCTATGCCCATGCAGTTCAGGCGGCAACGGGCCGGCCGGTGTTTGATTTTCTGACGATGATCGATCTGGTGCGCAGTGCCGGCCGCCGTGAGCCGCCCAAAGGCTGGTATTGAGCTGTTGCCTACTTGCGTACTTCGAGCGGTGCAGCCGCTGCCGGCCAGCCGGGTCTCCGCTGTCCGCATCGCGCGGCGGCCCCGTCGGTCGCCGCGCCGTTGTCATGAGCATTCTGCTCGACGGCCCCTCGGTCAGGCGAGGTCGCGGGCGATGGTCTCGTCCCAGCGCCGGTGGGCGACTTCGGTGCCGTTTTCCCGCACGGTGAGATCGCCGGTCAGGAAGAAATGTGTCGCGTCGCTCGTCATGGCGGTGACGCTGTCGATGGCGATGCGCCAGCCGTCGCGGCCCATGTCGTAGCGCTGGGTCAGCACATAGCGCGCCGACAGCGGATCGTCGTCGCGGATGGTGAGTTCGCGCTTCAGGCTGTGGCCGAGTTCGGTGCCGGTTTCGTCGAAGCGCAGCACCCCTTCGCCGAACAGGCCGCCGACGCCCTCGGTGATGTAGGTATTGAGGCCGGAGACGTGGTCCTGCGACGAAACGCGGGCGATGCGGCCGGGGTCGAGCTGGGTGATCGGGGCGAGCGGACCGCGCGCCGGGGCGGGCAGGCGGATATCGGCATCGCTGTCGCGCGGCGGGCGCACCGGCAGGTCGAGATAGCTGCGCCCGGCCCGCAGCGTGAGCGTGGCGGCCGCCGGTGCCGGCCAGATCATCGGCCAGCAGGCGGTGGCAATCGAAATGCGGATGCTGTGGCCGGCGGCGAAGTGATGCCCGCAGTCATTGAGTTTGACGCAGACCCGGAAATGCACTCCGGGCTCCAGCGGCTCCGGATGCTCGTGTCCGTTGCGGTGGGTGAGGTTCAGCACCTGATAGCTGACGCGGGTCGCCTCGCCTTCGAACACATCGCTGAGGCGCACGGCGATCTGGGCGACCGGGCTGTCGCTGGCCAGTTCCAGATCGAGCAGCGGCGCGCCGAGCACGTCGAACCCTTCGCCCAGCACCGCGCTTTCAAACACCAGCGCACCGCCGTCGTCGAGCGACTGGTCGGTCGGCATCTCGCCGGGGCAGCCGGTGCCCATCCATTCGCCGCCGGCCTTGCCGTGGCTCTGAGGCGAGCGGATGGTGATGTCGGCCGGCGTGCCGGCGCCTTCGTCAAGCTGATGGCCGGCGGTCAGAACCAGACGTCTGGCGCGGATCGCGGGGGCCGGCCACACCGGCTCGGCCACCCAGCGCCCGGGCTGGGCGGTGCGCGTGCCGTGCGGGCGCACATAATCGTTGATGTAGGCGGTCATCACCGGTTCGGCGTCGACCCCGTTCTCGATGCCCTTCAGCCAGCGGTCCCACCAGCGGACGGCTTCCTGCAGGAAGCCGATGGCCGGGCCCGGCACGCCATCCTGCGGATAAATGTGGCCCCACGGGCCGATGATGGCGCGGCGGGGCACGCGCAGGTGCTCCATCAGCCGCGGCACCGCGTTGGTGTAGCTGTCGGCCCAACCGCCGATGGCCATGACCGGGCAGGTGATGGCGCCCCAGTCCTCGCGCACCGAGCCGTGCTTCCAGTAGGCATCGTAGCGCTGATGGCCGGCCCAGATGGCCGGGAAGAACGGCATCGCCTCCAGCCGCTTCAGCCACTCGCCCTTCCAGCGCGCCCCGACCACGTCCGGATCGAGCGGGCGGGCCTGATAGGCGAGCATGATGGTGCCCCACCACAGGTTGTCGTTGAGCAGGCAGCCGCCCATGAAGTGGATGTCGTCGGTGAAGCGGTCGTCGGTGGAATAGGCGGTGATGATGGCCTTCAGCGCCGGCGGACGGCGGAACGCCACCTGCAGCGAATTGAAGCCGCCCCACGACTTGCCCATCATGCCCACGGCACCGCTGCACCACGGCTGGGCGGCGATCCATGCGATCACCTCAAGGGCGTCGTCCTGTTCCTGCTGCAGATATTCGTCGGCCATCAGGCCGTCGCTCTCGCCGGTGCCGCGCATGTCGACGCGGATCGCGGCATAGCCGCTGGCCGCGAAATAGCCGTGCATCGGCTCGTCGCGGCCGCGGGTGCCGTCGCGCAGGCGGTAGGGAATGTATTCCAGCACCGCCGGCACGGGGGTCTGCTCCGCGTCTTCCGGCAGCCACAGGCGGGCGGAAAGGCGGGTGCCGTCGGCAAGCGGAATCCAGACGGTTTCGAGAACGTTCACGGACATGATGGCTTCCGGTTCCGGCATGGCCCCGCTGGGCGGGGCGCGGCCGGACGACATTTTCTGGGAAACGGCGGAGATGGAGATGAAGGGCGGCGGCCGGGGCCGGCCGCGCCCGGATGGTGTCAGGCCGCGTTGCTGCCGGCGCGGCGGGCAAGAACATCGTCCAGCCAGTCGCGGCGCAGTTCCGGCACGGATGCGATGAGTTCGGCGGTGTAGGGCGCCTGCGGCGGGGTGAAGATCGCCTCCGTCGGGCCCTGTTCCACCACGCGGCCCTTCTGCATCACCATGGTGCGGTCGGCGAGGCGGCGCACCACGCCGAGGTCGTGGGTGATGAACAGGTAGGCGACGCCGCGGGCATCCTGCAGGGTGCGAAGCAGGTTGAGGATGTCTTCGGCCACCAGCGGATCGAGTGCGGAGGTCACCTCGTCGCAGATGACGAGATCGGGTCTGGCCGCCAGTGCGCGGGCAATGCACACGCGCTGCTTCTGGCCGCCGGAAAGCGCGCCGGGCAGGCGGCCGGCAAAATCGGCCGGCAGGCCGATTTCGGTCAGCAGGCGCTCAACCTCGCGCGTCCGTTCCGCGCCCTTCAGCCCGAAATAGAAGGCGAGGGGGCGGCCGATGATCTCGCCCACGGTCTGACGCGGGTTCAGCGCCACGTCGGGAAGCTGGTAGACGAGCTGGATGCGGCGCAGCTCGTCGCGGCTGCGGGCGCGGTAGGAGCCGGCGAGCCGGCGGCCGGCAAAGCTGACGGTGCCGGCCGAGGGAGGCAGCAGGCCGGCAACCACGCGGGCGAGCGTCGACTTGCCGGAGCCGGATTCGCCCACCACCGCCAGCGTTTCGCCGCGGTTCAGCCGGCAACTGATATCGCCGAGCACGGAGACGGCGCGATAGCCGGCGCTGACGCCGGAGACTTCCAACAGCACCTCGGAATTATGGTGGTGCGCCCCCTCGCCGGAGAGGCTTGCCGCCCGCTCGTGGACGAGGCGGCGGGTATAATCCTGCTGGGGCGTCTCCAGAACCTCCGCCGCGCTGCCGGCTTCCTCCATCCGGCCGTGGCGCAGCACCATGATGCGGTCGGCCACCTGCGCCACCACGGCGAGATCGTGGGTGATGTAGAGACCGGCCGTGCGATAGCGGTGGATGAGCCGGCGCAGCAGTGCCAGCAGTTCGATCTGGGTCGTCACGTCGAGGGCGGTGGTCGGTTCGTCCAGCACGAGAATGTCGGGCCGGCAGGCCATCGCCATGGCCACCATGGCGCGCTGCAACTGACCGCCGGAGACCTGATGCGGATAGCGCCCGGCAAAGCCTTCCGGGTCTGGCAGGTCAAGGGCGGTGAAAAGCTCCAGCATCCATGCCTTCGCCTCGGCAGGGCTCATCAGGCGGTGATAGAGAGGGGCCTCCATCACCTGCTCGCCGATGCGCATGGCCGGATTGAAGGCGGAAGCCGCGCTTTGCGCCACGTAGGCGATGCGCGCGCCGCGCACCTTTTCGCGGACCGCCCGGCCGCCGGCCATCAGGTCGGACCCGGCCACATGGATGCTGCCGCCGGTGATGCGGCAGCCGCCGCGGCCGTAGCCCATGGCGGCGAGGCCGATGGTGGACTTGCCCGCCCCGGATTCACCGATCAGGCCCAGCACTTCGCCGGGGGCGAGGTCGAGGCTGACACCGTCCACCAGCACTGCGCCGCCGGGGGCCGAGACCCGCAGGTTGCGAATGCGCAGGATGGGTGCGGTTGTGTTGGTGTCGCTCATCGACCCTCTCCCTGCATGGTGGTGCGGCCGGCCAGCATCCAG
>NZ_DAISHT010000235.1:0-4933 GCF_036822375.1 Pseudoxanthobacter sp.
AGCGCCAGTTCGGTGCCGACATTGGGATTGCCGGTGGCATCCACCACCACGTCGATGCGCCCGGAAGCGCACATGGCGTTGAAATCGGAGGTGATGGCGATGCGGCCGGCCTCGATGGTGCGGTCGATGGCGGCGGCGGTGTCGGCGAAGGCGGCATGGTCGCGCGGGTAGCCGGCCATGGCGACGGCGGCCAGCACGTTGTCGGGCCGGCGGGCGCAGATGGCGCCGACGCGCACGCCCTTCATCAGCGCGCATTCCACCACGATGTCGGTGCCCATCTGCCCGGCGCCGGCAAGCCCGATGGTCACGGGCCCGTGGGCCTCGGCCCAGGCTTCAAGCTCGGCGGCCTGCCCGATCCGGGCAATCGGCGACAACATCATTCCGTTCCTTTTCTCATCCGGGTGCCGGCCGTTGCGGCCGCGCATCCGCTGCGCCACGGTCGTGGCCGCCTTGTGCAGGGTCCGGCCGCACCGGCCGGGGCCTGCTCTTCCGCGCCGCTGCGCCGGGTCCGTCCCCGGTTACAGCGGCAAAAACGCGCATGCGCCATATCACATCGCGCCGCACCGGTCTCGCCACAAGCGGCCGCGGCGGCTATGACGGGGCATCCAGCCAGCGGATTTCAGATGCGCCGTTTCCTCATCGACACAGATACCGCCTCAGACGATGCCATTGCCCTGCTGATGGCCTTTGCCGCCCCGGATGTTGTCGTGGAGGCGCTGACCATCGTCGCCGGCAACTGCTCTCTGGCACAGGCTGCTCAGAACGCCCTCTATACGGCGGAAGTGGCAGGATTGCGGGTGCCGGTCTATGCCGGCGCCGCCCGCCCGCTGCTGCGGCCGATGAAGCATGCCGCCGAGGTGCACGGCCACGACGGCCTCGGCGACATCGACCTGCCGCTCGGCGGCCGCGCCCTGACGCCCGGGCGCGGCGTGGATGTGATCGTGGAGACCATCCTGCGGTATCCGGGTGAGGTGGAGCTGGTGGCGCTGGGGCCGCTGACCAACATTGCCGTCGCTCTGGCCCGCGCGCCGGAAATCGCCGGTCTCGTCAGGCGCTGCGTGGTGATGGGCGGCGTCGCCGACGGCATCGGCAACGTCACGCCGGCGGCGGAATTCAACATTTTCGTCGATCCCGAGGCCGCTGCCATGGTGTTTGCCTCCGGCATGCCGGTCACCATGGTGGGGTGGGACGTGTCGCGCAAGGCGGCCGCCTTCGAGCCGGCGGAACTGGCGGAGCTGCGCGCCATCGGCACGAAGCGGGCTGCGTTCGCCGTCGATATTCTGGCGGCGCTGCGCCGCTTCATGATCGCCATCAGCGGCCGCGACGCCATCGACCTGCCGGACCCGATCGCCATGGCGGTGGCGCTCGATCCGGCGGTGGCGACCGACGTGCGCCGCCTGCCGGTGATCGTCGATACCTCGCACGGGCCCTCGGCCGGGGCGACGCTGGTCGATCACTATCGCCTGTCGGGCCTGCCGGCGACGGTGGACGTGGTGTTCGCGGCCGACCGGGCGAAGTTTCTGGCAATGCTGCGGCAGGCGCTGTCGCAGCCCTGAGGGCGGGCCTCAGGCGCCGTGGCCGCCCGCCTCGGCGGCATCCTGCAGCAGCAGGTGCTCGCGGCCGGCCTTGACGAGGTCGAACCGGCGCCACAGCCCGTCGCCTGCCGGGAATTCGTAGCGCACGATGTCGGCGGTGGCCTGCGCCCTGCTGATCTTGGCGGGCATGAACGAGCCGGTGCCGACGACATCGACCGGGATGCCGAGATTGCCGAAGATGCGGCATTTCAGAACATCGAAACCCGACGAGGCGACGATCTTCGGCGCCTTGAAGCCGCTGTCGTCCAGCATCTTGCGGAAGCGCACGATCGAGGCGGCCGTCACGCCCGTGCCGAACAGGCATTTGTCGCGGATTTCGTCCGGGCTCAGCCCGTCGAGATCGTCGATGGAAAAGCCCTGCAGCGCGAGCTTCAGGATTTCGCCGGGCGAATCCTTGTGGGTCCAGCGCATCAGCGTGCGCACCGAAGAGGGCCAGTCCAGCCCCTCCAGATGACGGCCGGCATGGGTGTCGATGCGGAACGCGAGCTGCTTGCCGCGCTCGCTCAGCCTCGCCTCTTCGTAGAACCAGCGGCAGACGGCGAGGGCATCGGTCACCTCGCGGCCCTCGTAGTCGACCAGCACCGTGTAGGTCTGCTCGTCGGGGAAGACCTCAGCATAGAGGCGGGCGGCTTCCAGCGTGGCGTTGTCGGTGGCCGGATCGCCGCCGCGGGCCAGAATGCGCGCCTTGGCATAGCCGATCAGGGCGTGGGGCATGGTGCCGAGCCCGCGCACCGCGCCGAACAGCGGGGCGGCAATGGCGGTGGAGGTGCCGATGAAGCCGGTCGCCCCCATCAGGCGCGCGGTGCGCGCGCCGACGCTGGCGCCGTAGGCGGCGGCCAGATGCATGTCGTCGCCGGTGCAGTGGCGTGCCTCCATGGCAATGAAGGCGCAGCGCGGCAGCGCGAGGCACTGCGAGAAAGCGTTGAAGGCGGAGACGCAGGCAAAGCCCACGCGCTGCAGCATCACCGTTTCGACCGGCGACAGCGCGGCCATGGAGCCGGTGACGGTGAACAGCGGCCGGCCGGAGGTGAGCAGCGTGCCTTCCGGCACCGTGCGATGGATCTCCAGCTGGATGGCGCTGTCTTCCGGGTAGACGGCCTCGATCAGCTCGATCGCCTTGTCGATAGCCACGATGCAGTCGGTGCGCAGAAACACCGCATAGGTGACGCGGCAGTCGCCGAAGGCTTCGACGATGGCCCGGGTCTTGAGGAAATAGGCATCGGTGCGGGCGGCAACGTCGGAATCGACCGGCGGCAGCCGGACCGGTTCCGCGGGAACCGGAATGCGCGTCTCTTCGGGGGTGGAGTGCGGCATCGGAGCCTCCCGCAGGCACGGATCATCGGACGTCCGACTCTGGTGCCCGAGTTTGGCGCGGCAATCAACGAAAATGCCGCCCCGGCCCGGCCGCGTGCGGCATCGGCGGCGGGGCGCCGGGGCTGGCGGGCGTTCCGGCCGGCGCTTATGATGCGACGCACCATCGGGCCGGCCCCGGCCGCCGGCCGGATGGCTGCGACAGGAGGAACGGGACCCATGCGCTTCGGGGTGAAGGACGTGCTGATCGGCGTCGATCTGCAATATGGCTTCATGCCGGGCGGCAATCTGCCGGTCGCCGACGGCCACGCCGTGGTGCCCGTGGTCAACCGCATTGCGCCCTATTTCGACAACGTGGTGCTGACGCAGGACTGGCACCCGCCGGGCCACTGGTCGTTCGCCTCCAGCCACCCGGGCCGCAAGCCCTATGAGGTCATCCGCCTGCCCTATGGCGAGCAGGTGCTGTGGCCGGATCATTGCGTGCAGGGCACCCACGATGCCGAACTGCATGCCGATCTCGATATTCCCCACGCCCAGCTCATCCTGCGCAAGGGCTATCACAAGGCGGTCGATTCCTATTCGGCCTTCCACGCGGCCGACCGCACCACCCCCACGGGCCTTGCCTCCTACCTGCACGAACGCGGCATCACCCGCGTGGTGCTGGCCGGCCTTGCGACCGATTTCTGCGTGGCGTGGACGGCGCTCGATGCCCGCGCGGCCGGTTTCGAGACGCTGGTTGTGGAGGATGCCTGCCGCGGCATCAATGTGGAGGGCTCGCTCTCCAATGCGTGGGACGCGATGAAGGACGCCGGCGTGCATCGCATCGCCTCAGCCGATATCGGCTGAGGCGGCCGCTGCCGGGCGTTCAGCGCCGGCGGCGGGGCATCACGTTCTCGCGCTTCAGGATATAGAGCCCTGAGGCGACGATGACGACCGAACCGGCGACGGTGGCGGTGTGCGGCAGCTGGCTGAACACCAGATAGCCGGCGGCGGTGGCCCAGATGATCTGCGAATAGCCGAACGGGGCCAGCAGCGAGGCCGGCGCATAGGCGTGGCCGCGGATCAGGAAATAGTGCCCGATGGCGCCGAACGCACCGAGGCAGACCAGCAGCACCCACACCTGCCAGTCGTGCGGCATCACCCACACCGCCGGCAGCGTGGGGCTGAGGGCGAGGGTGCCGAAAATGGACGACCACATCAGCATGCCGGCGGAGGATTCCGTCGGGGCCAGCCGCCGTGTCAGGATGGCATAGATGGCGTTGCACACCATGGCGGCCACCGAATAGACCGCCTCGAAAGCCAGCGCCCCCGTGCCCGGCTGCACGATGATGAGCACGCCCAGAAAGCCCACCCCCACGGCCGCCCAGCGGCGCCGGTCGGCCCACTCGCCCAGCAGCGGCCCCGCCAGCGCGGTGATGACCAGCGGGCCGGCGAAGTTGATCGAGGTGGTCTCGGCCAGTTGCAGGTAGCGCAGCGCGATGAAATTGAACACCGTGGAGCCGAGCAGGAAGGCGGAGCGCAGCGCCTGCATGCCGAGCCGCTTCGTGCGCAGCGTGGAGCGCAGCCGCCACGGCTTCAGCACGATGGCAAGCAGCACCATGTGGATGAAATAGCGGAACCACGCCACCTCAAGCGGCGGCAGGGTGCGGGCCAGCGTCTTGGCCGTGGCATCCAGCGCGGCGAAGAACACGCAGGTGATCAGCATCAGGACGATGCCGCGCAGACGGGTATCGTCCGCACGCTGGCCGGCCACGGCAAGGGTCATCGCACTCTCCGGCGCCGGTCGGCGCCCGCAATCTGCTCTCGTGGCCGGGGGGCCGGGCAATGGAATGCCCCGGCCACGGCGGTCGAACGGGATTCGGTGGTTCGGGAGATACGGTCGAAACAGAAGGCTGCAAAACGGCCGGATCGTCAGATCGCCGCGATATCGCGGGCGATCTGGAAATATTATGGATAATAGACAGCCTGTCGATGCCGTTTCCCGCGCGGCCGGCGCATGGCGACCCGCTCTGCGTGCATGGCGCCGG
>NZ_DAISHT010000236.1:0-3374 GCF_036822375.1 Pseudoxanthobacter sp.
CCTGTTTCCGGTGTGCCTGTTGTGAATGTGCCCGCTGTTCGTGCGCCTGTTGTTCGTGTGCCTGTTGCCTCTGCCGCCTCCCCGGCAGAGCAGGAGGGCGGCGGGCTGAGGCTGCCGGCGCCGCCGGCGCTGCCGGACAGCGACGAATCGGCCGACGAGACCGAAGGCGAAGACCCTTTCGCCGGCAATCCGGCGGTGACCGGGCCGGGACAGGGCGAGGACGGACAGGGCGAGGACGAGGACAGTGCGCCGGTGCCTTTTCCCGATGGCCCGTCGGCCGGCGGGCCGGAACTGCCGGGCGTGCATATTCCGCCGCCGCCGGGGGCGCAGGGCGAGGCCCGCGAGGGGGGCGCCGCAGGCTCAAGCGCTGCTGCACCGCAGCGCAGGCCGGCGGACGACGACAACTCGCTGGAAGGCCTCTACCGCCGTCTCGGACAGGCGGGGGATGCTGAAAGTGCCGGGCGGCTCGCGCTCAGGATCGAAGGCCGGCGGCTGCAGTCCGGCAGCCCGACGGTCGACCTGCTGATGCGGCGCGCCAGTGTGGCGCTGGCGGCGGGCGATCTGCCGCTGGCGGCCGATCTGGCCGATGCGGTGGTGCGTCTCGACCCGTCCTATGCCGAGGGCTGGTCGTTTCGTGCAACCGTCGCGTTTCAGACTGGCGACTATGGAAAAGCTCTTAACGATCTCGGGACTACCCTTGCCCTTGAGCCGCGCCACTGGCAGGCGCTGGTGGGGGTCGGGATGATCCTGACCGATCTCGACGACAAGGCCGGGGCGCTCAAGGCCTATGATGCCGCCCTCGCCATCTACCCGCTGCTTGAGGAAGCCCGCAAGGCGCGCGAGGCGCTCGCCGCCACCATCGAAGGTCGAGAACTCTGAACACGATCATTCCCCCCAACGCCATCCTGCGCCAGAAGCCCCTTGCCGGGCTCGTGCAGGGGCGCGCCTCGACTGCCCTCGATGAGCTCGCCGGGCCGATGTGGCAGGCGTTCAGCGGCTTCGGGGCGGCGATGGCGTTCGGCCCCATCGGCCTGACGATGACGACGGCCTGGCTGCGCAGCCGGATCGAACGGCAGTTTCCCCCGCTCGGCGACGTGGTGGAGGTCGAGGGCGTCGGCCTGCATGTGGTCGACGTGCCGGCGGCCGCGGACGATGCGCCGGTGATGGTGATCCTGCACGGCACCGCCTGCAGCCTGCGCGATCCGCTCGCCGCCCTCGGGCCGGCGCTGGAGGGGCGGGCGCGGCTGCTGTTCCTCGACCGGCCGGGCCATGGCTATTCCTTCGACGAGCACGGCAGCCATGCCGGGCTCAGCGAGCAGGCCGATCTGGTGGCTGCCCTGCTGGACCGGCTGGGCATCGACAAGGCGGTGATCGTCGGCCACTCCTTCGGCGGTTCGGTGGCCGCGGCCTTTGCCGTGCGTCACCAGCCGCGCACCGCGGCGGCCGTGCTGGTGTCGCCGGCCACCCATCCGTGGGACGACGGCTTCGCCTGGCAGCGCGATCTGGTTTCCGCGCCGGTGGTGGGCTCGCTGTTCGTCGACACGCTGGTGACGCCGCTGGCGCTGTCGATGCTGGATGGCTCGGTGGCCAGTGTGTTCGCTCCCGAGCCGGTGCCGGCCGACATCATCGACCGCACCGGGGCACCGCTGGCGGTGCGGCCGGAGGCGGTGCGCGCCACCTCGCGCGAGGTGGCGGTGCTGAACGATCATCTGGCCCGGCTCGTGCCGCGCTACAGCGAGCTGAAGGTGCCGGTCACGCTGATTGCCGGCGATGCCGATCAGGTGGTGCCGGTGGGCCTGCATGCCCATCCCTTCGTGGCCCGCGCCCCGCACACCGAACTGGTGCTGCTGTCCGGTGCCGGCCACATGCCGCATCACACCAACACGCCGGCCGTGGTGGCTGCCATCGAGCGCGTGCTGGCGCGGGTTGCCGGCAACCGCCCGTCGGCGCCGCGCGCCGCCGGTGCGCGCGCCGGCCGGGCGCTGGTGGCCCTTGGCGGCAGCTCCGCCGGGCGGCCGCGTGCGGCGGCCGAAAGCGCCGGTGCCGAAGTGACGGCGGCGGAAATCGTGCCCGCGGAAAGCCCGGCGGCAGCCGGCGGTGCCGGCCCCAAAGGCGCCGCTGCCGCCCGCCCGGCCCGCCGTCGCACCAGCCGCGCCAGAGCCGGCGGCATCAAGGCGGCCGACGTGTGAGAACCGTGCGCGGGACCGGCTCAGAAGCCGAATTCGGCTGACAGCAACCGGACAAGATCGCGGGCTGCGGTCTCGTCGAGCTGAATGGTCTGGCTCTTCTTGCCTCTGAACCGGCGCGTCGGAGAGCCATAAGTATCGATCTGAAAAAAGCGCCGTCCGTCGTCGGTCGTGAAGCTGCTGAACGTGCAGTCGACCACGCCGTGCACTTTCTCGCGGGCAAGGTCGTAACGCTCGAAATTCTTCACCAGAGCCATTTTGTGTCCTCCCTGTGCCGCCGGTTCAGCCGTCCGGCGGGGTGACCGTTGCCGATCACTTTACCCGGTTTAATATGCAAAACCCGGTTCAGCACGCAAAAAGCCCGCCGCACCCTGTCCGGGCCGGCGGGCTTTGCTGTCTTTTGCGGTCCTGCGGCCGGAATGGCCCGGTTCGTCACACCGCAGCGCGGTCGCCGGCGAAGGCGAGGCGCAGCAGGTTGGTGGCGCCGCGGCTGCCGAACGGCACGCCGGCCATGATGATGATGCGCTGGCCGGGGGAGGCGAAGCCATCGGCCAGCACCACACCGCAGGCCTTTTCCACCATGTCGTCCTGATCGCGCGCATCCTCGCTGACCACGGTGTGCAGGCCGTAGATGAGGCAGAGGCGGCGGGCGGTGGCGCGGATGGGGCTCAGCGCCACCAGCGGCACGGCGGGCCGCTCGCGCGAGGCGCGCAGGGCGGTGGCGCCGGAGGCGGTGTAGCAGACGATCGCGGCAAGGTTCAGCGTCTCGGCGATCTGCCGGGCCGCGGCGGAAATCGCGTCGGCGCCGGTGGCCTGCGGTTCCGGACGCTGGGCGTGCAGGATGCCCGGATAATAGGGGTCGCGCTCCACCTGTTCGGCGATCTTGTTCATGGTGGAAACGGCTTCCACCGGATAGGCGCCGGCGGCCGATTCGGCCGAGAGCATGATGGCGTCGGCGCCCTCGTAGGCGGCGGTGGCGACGTCGGAAACCTCGGCGCGGGTGGGCACCGGCGACGTGATCATCGATTCCAGCATCTGGGTGGCCACCACCACCGGCTTGCCGGCGCGGCGGCAGGCGCGGGTGATGCGCTTCTGCAGGCCCGGCACGGCTTCCAGCGGCATTTCCACGCCCAGATCGCCGCGCGCCACCATGATGGCGTCGGACATCTCGATGATCTCGTCGAGCCG
>NZ_DAISHT010000236.1:3474-4788 GCF_036822375.1 Pseudoxanthobacter sp.
TCCTTATGGGCGGTCGGCCGGTCGGTGAGCTGCACGGTCCAGTTGCGCTGCTCGCCGGTGTCTATCTCAAAGAAGCCTGTGCGCTCATAGCCGCGACGCACACAGTCCTCTGTCCCCTCGATGGTGAATTCCTTCTCGCGGGTGCAGAGATAGGCGTTCCCGCCCCACTCGCCGCCATTATTGTTGTCGACTGCGTAGATATAATAAAACCGCGCGTTCAGCGGTCCCTCGATGATGACGCTGCAGGTGCCGGCGCCGACATTCCACCAGCCCTCGGTCACCCAGGTCTTCTGCGTTTTGTAGCCGATGGCGACACCGATGCCGCCGGGGGTCTTGTTGCACAGCCGCAGATCGGCATGGGCAACGGCGGGGGCGAGAAGCAGGCCCGCGGCAAGCGCGCCGCCCAGCACGCGCGCAGCGCGGCGGGGGGCGGCGGGTGCGCTTTTTTTGGCAGCGCTGTCCTTGCGGGAACGCGAAGGACGGGAGCGTTCGCTATCCGATGGCATTGTCTCTCTCGGTTCGCGGACGGGCAGGGAAGGGTTCATTGCGCGCTTGCCCTGGTTTTGTCAACGAAGGGGCGGTGGCGGACGGGCCGGTGACGGGCGCGGCGGACGGGCCGGCGGGGCCATCGGGTCTTCGCTTTTCCTTGCGGCGCGATTGCGGCAGGTTCGAGTCGAAGCCGGGCGCGCGGCGCCGATGACCGGGGACAATCGCGCGCCGCCGTCAGTCGCGGCGGGCGCGGCGCGGGCGGGCAACCACGATGCCGGCCACCAGCATGGCCGCCCCCGTCATCTGCAGCGCCGTCATGGATTCGCCGAATACCACATAGCCCGTGGCCGCGGCGGCCAGTGCCTCCAGAAAGATGACGAGGGAAGAGAAGGCCGCCGGCAGGTGGCCGAGGGCGAACGCGGTGACGCCCTGTCCGCCGACATGGCTGAGCAGGGCAATGGCCAGCAGCGCGCCGAGGCCGGAAAGGCTCGCCGGCCACATCGGCCCGCCGCCGGCGAGCGCCACCACCAGCAGCCCGGCGGCGGTGATGATCGACGAGCGGTACATCAGTTCGCCGGCGCCCATATGCTGGCGCAGGCGGCGCACGCTCAGCACATAGGAGCCGAAGAACGCCGAAACGATGAGGCCGTAGATATCGCCCGTCAGGTGCTCCGGCGCCACGCTGAAGCTGGCCCCCACCAGCAGCGCGGCCCCGGCGATGCACAGCCCCAGGCCGGCCAGCGTGGCCCGCGTCACCGTCTCGCCCAGAAAGAAGCGCGAGCCGAGCACCACCCACACCGGCGAAAGCGTGGCCAGCAGCGTGGC
>NZ_DAISHT010000237.1:0-4779 GCF_036822375.1 Pseudoxanthobacter sp.
GCCGAAGTGCACGAGCGGCCCCCTTACCGACCCGATCGCGCACCGTGGCCACGAGTTCATAAGAACGACTCATGGAACACTCCAATATGTGATGCGAGGGGCGCCGGCCGGCAGCGTTGCGGCTGCGCCGGCAATTCAGCCCTGTGCGCCCGGACTGGCGCTCAAAAGACTGCGGCCCGCCTCCAGGGGTGCGGGCCGCGCTTCTCATAACCGCTCCGCCCGCGCGAGAAAAGCCCGAAACCGCGGCTTTCCGGCGCGAAAGCGCGGATTTTCTCAGTCGAACAGGCTGGAAACCGACTTCTCAAGCGCCGTGCGGCTGATGGCTTCGCCCAGCAGCGGGGCAACCGAAATGTGACGGATGTTCTTCGCCGCCGCGACCGCCGGAGTGGCCTCGATCGAATCGGTGATGACCAGTTCCTTCAGCATCGACTGTTCGACGCGCGTCACCGCCCCGCCGGAAAGAACGCCGTGGGTGATGTAGGCGGCGACACTCGACGCCCCCTTCTTGATCAGCGCCTCGGCGGCGTTGCACAGCGTGCCGCCGGAATCGATGATGTCGTCGACCAGCAGGCAGTGACGGCCCGAAACGTCGCCGATGATGTTCATCACCTCCGACTCACCCGGCCGCTCGCGGCGCTTGTCGACGATGGCGAGCGACGCATCGATGCGCTTGGCAAGCGCACGGGCACGCACCACGCCGCCGACATCCGGCGACACCACCATGACATTCTCGTTGCGGTACCGCTCCTTGATGTCGCGCGTCATCACCGGGGCGGAATAGAGATTGTCGGTCGGGATATCGAAGAAGCCCTGAATCTGGCCGGCATGCAGGTCGATGGTCAGCACGCGGTCGACGCCGGAGCGCGTGATGAGGTTGGCGACCAGCTTGGCCGAAATCGGCGTGCGCGGACCGGGCTTGCGGTCCTGCCGGGCATAGCCGAAATAGGGGATCACCGCGGTAATGCGGCGCGCCGAGGCACGGCGCAGCGCATCGCTGATGATCAGCAGTTCCATCAGGTGGTCGTTGGCGGGAAAGCTGGTGGACTGGATGATGAACACATCCTCGCCCCGCATGTTTTCCTGCACTTCGACGAAAATTTCCTGATCCGCGAAACGGCGCACCATGCACTTGGACAGCGGAACGTCGAGATAGTCGGCGATCGACTCAGCGAGCGCGCGGTTTGAATTGCCACAGACGAGCTTCATTGTGGATGACGCCTCCGAGCCGAGCCCCATCGGCCGCAATTGAGCCAGCGCGCCGGGCCGGGCCCGGAACAGGACGCGCGCAGAAAATGAAATGCCCCGTCGCCACGGGCGGCCAGCAGGCCCCGCGCGGCGGACGGGCGTTTCTCTAGCAATCTGCGGGCGGCGCGACAACCACAAGCCCGGCCCCGCGCGGCGGTTTTGCGGCTGCGTGCGTCAAAATAAACACCCGGATGCCGCTTCAGCCGGCTCAGGAGCCGCTGAACAGCCATGCGCGCACGCCGAAGGCGATCTGCAGCGCGAGGGCGGACATGGTGCCGTCGGATGCCGACGACCACGGATCGGCATAGGTGCTGCCCGCCGGCACGCTGCCGGCCAGGCGCGTCGCGCGCCGGCCCTGAGCATCGTAAACATCGGCGATATAGGACACCGTGCCGCCGCTGTAGCTGCCCACGGCCGTCAGGTGAACCTTCAGCACATAATTGGTGCTCATGTCCGGCTCGGTGGGGAAGCGCAGCCCCTCCTGCGCGGCATAGACATGCAGCTTGCGGATCAGCGCATCGCCCAGATTGCCGGGCACGCCGGTGGGCGGGGCAATGGCGAACGTCATCTTCGGCGCCTCGGCCAGCGGCGGCGGCGGAACCTCGGCAATCGTCTCCCGGCTGAAGCCGAGGGCGCTCATCGGGCCGGTGCTGCACGCCCCGGACACGGCCAAAAGGCACAGCGCCACAACGGCCTTTGCCACTCTGCCAACCGCCATGCCGAACTCCCGCTCTCAGACCCGCCGCCCGGTTGCCGCGTGCGGCAACGCTTCTGTCTACCGGATGCGCCGGGGCCGTGCCACCGCCTTGTGGGCCATTCCGGCCGGCTGGTTACTGGAAGCCGACCTCGGTGAACGAGCGCAGCTTGCGGCTGTGCAGCCGCTCCAGCCCCATGTCGCGCAGTTTTTCCATGGCGCGGATGCCGATCTTCAGATGCTGGTCGACCTGCGAGCGATAGAACGCATCCGCCATGCCCGGCAGCTTGATCTCGCCATGCAGCGGCTTGTCGGAAACGCACAGCAGCGTGCCATAGGGCACGCGGAAGCGGAAACCGTTGGCCGCGATCGTCGCGCTTTCCATGTCGAGCGCGATCGCCCGGCTCTGGCTGAAACGCTGCACCGGCTCGCGGTGGTCGCGCAGTTCCCAGTTGCGGTTGTCGATGGTGGCAACGGTGCCGGTGCGCATCACGCTCTTCAGTTCCCAGCCGTTGAGGCCGGTCACCTCGCCCACCGCCTGCTCCAGCGCCACCTGCACCTCGGCCAGCGCCGGCACCGGAATCCAGATCGGCAGGTCGGCATCGAGCACATGGTCCTCGCGCACATAGCCGTGGGCCAGCACATAGTCGCCGAGCCGCTGGGTGTTCCTGAGGCCGGCGCAGTGACCGAGCATCAGCCACGCATGGGGGCGCAGCACCGCCACATGATCGGTGATGGTCTTGGCGTTGGAAGGCCCGACGCCGATGTTGATCATGGTGATGCCGGAGCCGTCGCCGCGCTTCAGATGATAGGCCGGCATCTGCGGCAGGCGGGCCAGCGCCTCGCCGCTGATGCGGCCGCCGCGGCGCACGTTCTCCGTCTGCCGGTTACCCGGCTCCACGAAGCTGTCGTAGGCGCTCTCCGGATCGGCCATCATCTCGTGCGCATGATAGACGAACTGGTCGATATAGAACTGATAGTTGGTGAAGATGACGTAGTTCTGCAGGTGCTCGGGGCTGGTGCCCGTATAGTGCCGCAGCCGGTGCAGCGAATAGTCGGTGCGCGGCGCGGTGAACAGGGCCAGCGGATGCGGATCGCCCGCCTTCGGCTCGAAGGTGCCGTTGACGATGCTGTCATCCATCAGCGCCAGATCGGGCACATCGAAGATCTCACGCAGATTGCGCAGCCGGTCGGTGGTCAGCGAGGCCTCGATGTGGATGCCGTCGGGAAACGCGAAGTGGATCGGGATCGGCGTGGAGGACACGCCCACCTCGATCGGCTGGCCATGATTGCGGATGAGCTGGCGGAACTGCTCCAGCAGATAGTGATCGTAGAGATCCGGCCGGGTGATGGTGGTGTGGTAGAGCCCGGGCGCCGACACGAAGCCATAGGAAAGGCGGGTGTCGACGCGGGCGAAAGAGTGGGTGGCGAGCGCCACATAAGGGTAGAAGGCCCGCACGCGGCCCGCCGGCTCGTCGCCCTCGGCAAAGGCGCGGAAGTGGCGGCGCAGATATTCGATCTCCCCGTCATAAAGGGCTATGACGCGATCGAGCGCGGCCTTCGGATCGAGAAAGCTTTCGGGGTGGGGCCGGGTCGTCACGGTCGGAATGGGCATGAAGGGCCCGCACGCTGGAGGCTTCGGAGGCGCGGCCCGCCGGGTGCGCAGCCGCCTGAGGTGAAGTCTAGAGCATTTCGCCGCAAAGTGGAAACCGGTTCGCGCTCAGAAAAGGCGCCGGAACAAGGGGATAGGACCGGCCGCCGGCGGCAGGCCGCCCCGCCGCTCCCCACGATAGCGAACACAGACGACAGCCCGCTGACGGCGGCGCTGCGGCCGCCGTCGCCCGGTTGCCGGCCCTCAGAGCCGGCCGGCCTCGATAATGCGCTTCAGAAAAGCGCGGGTGCGCTCGTCCTTCGGATCGCCGAAGATCTGCTCCGGCGGGCCTTCCTCGTGCACCACGCCGGAGTGCAGGAAGCACACCTTGTCGGCCACCTCGCGGGCAAAGCCCATCTCGTGGGTGGCAAGCATCATGGTCATGCCGTCGGCGGCCAGATCGCGCACGATGTTGAGCACCTCGGAGACGAGTTCCGGGTCGAGCGCGGAGGTGATCTCGTCCAGCAGCAGCACCATCGGGTCCATGGCGAGCGTGCGCACGATCGCCACACGCTGCTGCTGGCCGCCCGACAGGCGGTCGGGATATTCCCGGGCCTTGTGGTCGAGGCCGATGCGCTTCAGCAGCGCCATCGCCTTTTCCTCGGCCGCATCGCGCCGCTGGCCGAGCACCTTGGTGGGCGCCAGCGTGACGTTTTCCAGCACGCTCATGTGCGGAAACAGATTGTAGCCCTGAAACACGATGCCGACATCGCGCCGCAGAGCGTTGAGGTCCACCCCCGGGCCGGTCACGCGGTCGCCGTGAAGGCGGATCTCGCCCCCGGCAATCGGCTCCAGCCCGTTGATGCAGCGCAGCAGCGTGGACTTGCCGCACCCCGAAGGACCGATGAGGCAGACCACCTGATGGGCATCGACATTGAGGTCGATCCCCTTCAGCACCTCGAAGTCGCCATAGCGCTTGACGACCTTGTCGATCTCGATCAGTGCCATGGCTCTACCCTGCCCGCACGCGCTTCTGTTCGCGCTCCAGCAGGCGGTCCACGAAGCGGGCCTGCGGAATGGTGATGACGACGAACAGGATAGCGACCGTCGTCACCGACGACAGATTGAAGTGGTTGCTGGCCACGATCTTGGCCTGATTGAAGGCATCGATGGCGCCGATCACGTTGACCAGCGCGGTGTCCTTCTGCAGGCTGATGAAATCGTTGAGCAGCGGCGGAATGATGCGCCG
>NZ_DAISHT010000238.1:0-4766 GCF_036822375.1 Pseudoxanthobacter sp.
ATTATGCGCCGGAGGGCGCGGCCGATACCTCCACGGTGATCGGCCGCGGGCTCGATCGCTACTGACGGCACCGTGACCGACGGGACCGTTACCGACGACGCCGTGACTGACGGTACCGTGACTGACGACCTGTGCCGGGTGCCGGGCCATGGCGGCCCGGCACCCGACCCGAAGCCCGCCTGATGCGGCCGCCCCCCGCGGCCGGGAAAGCCTGCCTTTCATGACTGCTCCCGAATCCGAAGCCGCCCGCTCCCTGCTTTCGGCCAGCGCGGTGCGCACGCGCGCCCATGCCATGCTGGATCTGGCCCTGCAGGGCCGCCTGCCGGGGCTGGCCGTCGACCTGTCGCGGCTGGACGCGGCGGCAAGCCTCGTGATCGAGACGATGAAGGCCGCCTATCCCGATCTGGAGGTGCCGTTCCACTCGCGCTGGCGCCATTTCGCCGCCGGCGGTTACGACCGCTGGGGCATGATCGCGGATGCCCGCGGCTGGACCGACCCGGTGGAGGCCGCGCGCGCCGCCGCCGACATGGCCATCGTCTCGGTGCTGCTCGATGCCGGGTCCGGGCCCGGCTGGCGTTTTCTGGAGCCGGCAACCGGGGAGGTCTTCACCCGGTCGGAGGGGCTGGCGGTGGCGAGCTTCGCCATGATCGTGTCCGGCCTGCTGTCGGGCGAGCCTCTCGATCCCGTCCGCGTCGATGCGGAGGCGCTGGAGGATCTCGACGAGGAGGCGCTGGCGGAGGCCTTTCAGGTGCGCTCCGACAATCCGCTTGCCGGCCTTGCCGGGCGGCTTGAGCTGATGCAGGCGCTCGGCACCGTGGTGGCCGAGCGCGAGGACATTTTCGCCCTTGCCGACGCGCCGCGGCCCGGCGGCATCGTGGATGCGCTCATTGCGCGCGCCGAGGGCGGCCGCCTGCCGGCCGCGCGCATTCTGGAAACCGTGCTGGAAGCGCTGGGGCCGATCTGGCCCTCGCGGCTGGAACTCGGCGGCGTGGCGCTGGGCGATACCTGGCGTCACCCGGCGCTGGTGACGCAGGACGCCACCACCGGGCTGGTGCCGCTGCACAAGCTGTCGCAGTGGCTGTCCTATTCGCTGATCGAACCGCTGATGCTGGCGGGCCTCGACGTGACCGATCTCGACGGGCTGACGGGGCTGGCGGAATATCGCAACGGCGGCCTGTTCATCGATACCGGCGTGATCCGGCTGACCGATCCGGCCGACCTTCAGCGCGAGCATGGCGTCGACGAGCCGCTCATCGTCGGCTGGCGGTCGCTGACGGTGGCGCTGCTGGACCGGGTTGCGGAGGTGGTCAGGGCGCGCCTCGGGCGCGATGCCGAAAGCCTGCCGCTCGCCTCGGTGCTGGAGGGCGGCACATGGGCGGCCGGTCGGCGCATTGCCGCCAGCCTGCGGCCCGGCGGCGGCCCGCCGCTGAAGATCGTCAGCGACGGCACGGTGTTCTGAACGGTGCGGCGTTCTCAGCGGTGAATCGCGGCCGTTTTCTCGCCGGCCGGCAGTTTTCAACGGCCCGTGAACGGTCTTAAATGCGCAGGCGGCTGTCGGGCGACGGCCTTTCTGAAGTGACGAAAACGGGGACGGGAATGGCAACCGAAAGTGCTGCGGCCAGATGGGCGCAGGAGGGCGTGCACGTCATCGACCATCCGCTGGTGCAGCACAAGCTGACGCTGATGCGCGTCAAGGACACGCCGACGGTCGAGTTCCGCCGCCTGCTGCGCGAGATTTCGATGCTGCTGTGCTACGAGGCCACGCGCGATCTCGAACTGACACGCACCACCATCGAAACCCCGATCCAGAGCATGGAAGCCCCGGTTCTGGCGGGCAAGAAGCTGGTGTTCGCCTCCATCCTGCGCGCCGGCAACGGCCTGCTGGAGGGTATGCTGGACCTCGTGCCCTCGGCCCGCGTTGCCCACGTCGGCCTTTACCGCGACCCCAAGACGCTGACGGCGGTGGAATATTATTTCAAGGCGCCGGAAGACATCGCCACCCGCCGCGTCATCGTGCTCGACCCCATGCTGGCCACGGCCAATTCGGCGGTTGCCGCGGTCGACCGGCTGAAGGAGCGCGGGGCGGGCGATCTCACGTTCGTCTGCCTGCTGGCGGCGCCGGAGGGAATCCACCGCCTGCGCAGCCACCATCCCGACGTGCCCATCTTCACCGCTGCGGTGGATGAGGGGCTGAACGACCACGGTTATATCGTGCCGGGCCTCGGCGATGCGGGCGACCGCATGTTCGGGACCAAATAATCCCTTTCTGCGGCCGTCCGGTCCCGTGCAGCGACAAGGCGCCACGGCTCTGCCGTGCGTCAGATCAAGGGATGAACGGGCCCGGACTGCCATAATGCGATAAAAGGCGGGCGCGGGGCCTCTGCCCGGCCCTGCTGTCGGTGTTTTGACCTTTTTAACAGGTGCAAAGATGTTTCCGATCCCGAAGCCGGCGCTGGTGCCCAACACCTATGCCTACGAGTCCGAGCCGATGGTGAAGCCGACCGGCTTCCGCGAATATGACGCGCGGTGGCTTTTCGGCAAGGAAATCAACCTGATGGGCATTCAGGCTCTGGGCATGGGCCTGGGCACGCTCATCAAGGAATATGGCGTGAAGCCGGAACTCGTGACCGGCCACGATTTCCGCGCCTATTCCGCCTCCATCAAGATGGCGCTGATCAGCGGCCTGATGGCGGCCGGCGTGAAGGTGCACGATATCGGCCTCGCCGTGACGCCGATGGCCTATTTCGCTCAGTTCGCGCTGGACGTGCCGGCGGTGGCCATGGTGACCGCCTCGCATAACGAGAACGGCTGGACCGGTGTGAAGATGGGCTGTAATCGCCCGCTCACCTTCGGCCCGGTGGAAATGACGCGCCTGAAGGAAATCGTGCTCGGCGCGAAGTTCGACCTGTCCGGCGGCGGCTCTTATGTGTTCCACGAGAACTTCCCCGCCATCTACATCAAGGATCTGACGGAGCGGCCGAAGCTCGCCCGCAAGATCAAGGCGGTGGTGGCGTGCGGCAACGGCACCGCGGGCGCTTTCGCCCCGCAGGTGATCGAGGCGCTGGGCGTCGACGTGGTGCCGCTCGACGTGGAACTCGACCACACCTTCCCGCGCTATAACCCCAACCCGGAAGACATGGAGATGCTCCATGCCATCCGCGACGAGGTGCTGCGCACCGGGGCCGATGTCGGCTTCGGCTTCGACGGCGACGGCGACCGCTGCGGCGTGATCGACAACACCGGCGACGAGATCTTCGCCGACAAGGTCGGCGTGATGCTGGCGCGCGATATCTCCGCGCTGCATCCCGGCGCCACCTTCGTGGTGGACGTGAAGTCCACCGGCCTGTTTGCCACCGACCCGGTGCTGATCGGCAACAAGGTGCATGCCGATTACTGGAAGACCGGCCACTCTTACATGAAGCGCCGGGTGAACGAGATCGGCGCCATCGCCGGGTTCGAGAAGTCGGGCCACTATTTCTTCAACAAGCCGATCGGCCGTGGCTATGACGACGGTCTCGTGTCGGCCATCGCCATTCTCGACATGCTCGACCGCAGCCCGTCGAAGTCGATGGCGGACCTGAAGAACGCCCTGCCGAAGACCTGGGGTTCGCCCACCATGTCGCCGCACTGCGCCGACGAGGAGAAGTATGGCGTGCTCGACAAGGTCGTTGCCCGCTTCGAGGCGCTGAAGGCGCAGGGCGCGAAGGTCGGCGGCCATGATATCGTCGATCTCATCACGGTGAACGGCGTGCGCGTGGTCACCGATGACGGCACCTGGGGTCTGGTGCGCGCCTCCTCCAACAAGCCGGAACTGGTGGTGGTGGTGGAGAGCCCGGTTTCCGAGGCCCGCCTGCACGAAATGTTCAGGGCCGTCGACACCGTGCTGCGCGAGAACCCGGAAGTGGGCGCCTACAACCAGACGATCTGACGGCCCTGCCGCCGCGGCCGCTCCGGCCCGGCGACGACGGCTGCCCTGCTGCACCGGCGCCTCCGCGAGGGGGCGCCGGTTTGTTTTTGCGACGTTGTGGTTGTTCTGCTGGCAGAGATAAACGTTTTGATTGAAAATCCGAGCGCGATGCGCGTTATTGTTGTCGCACCCTTCCTGTTCGGGAGTTGCGCCGATGGAGACGCCCGCCGTGCCGGAAACCGCCCCTGCGCCCGCCCCGAGCGGCGCGCCCGACTATGACCGCGGCCACGCTCTGGACCCGACCCGAGACGGGCTGGGGCGGATGGTGCTGTGCGGCTCTTTCACGCTGGTGTTCCTTGTCGTGCTGCTGGCGCTCAGCGCGGCGCTGTTCGGGCCCTATATCGCGGCCGCCATCGTCGCGAAATGGCCGGATGCGGACGTGAATTTCAGCGACGCCCCGATCAGCCCGGAGGTGGTGTTCACGACGGTCACGACGCTCGCCGGCACCTGGGTGGGAACGCTGATGGCGTTCTATTTCGGCCGGGCGAACGCGGAATCGGCCTCGGCCTATACGATCCGCGCCGTCGGGCAGGCCTCCGGCGATCCCGGCCGCCAGGCGCGGGCGCCGGTTTCCTCGATCATGATCGCGGCCGGCAGCATTCAGGCGCTGCGGCTCGGCACCAAGTCGCCCGCCGATGTGCCGCTGAGCGATATCATTGCCGTGATCCGCAACAAC
Source organism: Pseudoxanthobacter sp. (assembly GCF_036822375.1). Classification (NCBI taxonomy): domain Bacteria; kingdom Pseudomonadati; phylum Pseudomonadota; class Alphaproteobacteria; order Hyphomicrobiales; family Segnochrobactraceae; genus Pseudoxanthobacter; species Pseudoxanthobacter sp. The sequence goes on from NZ_DAISHT010000238.1 coordinate 4,644, forward strand.
CGCATTGTCACGCGCGTGCCGGTGCTGCAGGCCAGCGGCGCGGTGCTGTGCGTCATCCACGACAGCCTGATCTACCAGTACAGCTATATTGCCGCGCAGGGCGGCCCCGCCGCGCGCGGCCCG